>NC_006576.1:2562500-2696255 GCF_000010065.1 Synechococcus elongatus PCC 6301
ATCACAAAGGGCAGCGTCACGTAGACCATGGCGAAGATCACGCCGAGTTGAGAGGCCGTGAAGTTGAAGTCTTCAATGCCGAAGCGGGTCAGCAGTTGACCCAAGAAGGTTCCGGGCTGCCAGAATTGGCCGATTGTACCGTTAGGGCCGTAAAGGCTAAACAGGGCGATGCCAGCAACCACCCCGGACAGGGCAAAGGGGAGATCGATCAGGGCATCTGCCAGCCGCTTGCCTGGGAACTGATAGCGCACCAAAATCCAAGCCAAGAGCAGGCCGAGAATGGTGTTAAAAATCGCTGCCCCAAAAGCTGCGGTTAAGGAAAGCTGAAAAGCCGCGATCGCGAGTTCTTGGGTGAGTAAATTGCGGAGGTTCTCAGCGGGTTGCAGCCAAGCAGCCCGAAGTAAGGCCAGCAGGGGAAACCCCACCACTCCGAATGCGTAGAGTGCGATCGCCAGCCGCAAACTCCGACTGCCCCAGGTTTCCCAACGGCTTAATTTGGCCATTAGCGAGCGGCTTTTTGGGCCTGATCAAACAGCGCACCATCGGCGTAGAGGGTTTTGTCGATGGTCGGCCAGCCCCCAAAATCTGCGATCGTGCGCAACTGCTGCACGGGCTTGAATTGCTTGGCGTAGCGTTGGAAAACTTGGCGATCAAAAGGGCGATAGCCAGCTTCGGCATAGATGGCTTGGGCTTTGGGGGTAAAGAGAAATTGGGTAAAAGCCTCAGCCACGCGCCGCGTACCGCGCTTATCGACAACAGTATCAATCACCGTGACCGGGAAGTCGACGCGGACGTTCGCTGAGGGAACAACGTAGGGAAAATCTCTCGGAACGGCTTCATTGGTCACAATGATTTCGTTCTCAAAATTAATCAGGGCATCTCCAACGCGATTTTTAACAAAGGCATCCGTTGCTTCGCGCCCAGAATTAACTTGGGTCTTGATATTTTTGGCAAAGCTAAATAGAAAATTGCGAGCTGGGGTGGCACCTTGCGCTTTCAAAACAGAGCCATAACCCGCCAAAATTCCCCAGCGCGCATTGCCGGAAGTTTTGGGGTTGAGCGAAACAAGGCTGACGTCAGGCTTTGCTAAATCGGTCCAGGTTTGAATTTTTTTAGGATTGCCCGGCCGCACGATAATTGCCATGACTGTCGTTGCTGGCGAAGCACTGTTGGGGAGGCGGGTATTCCAATTGGAGCGAACTAAACCCTTCTCGACCAGTGGTGTGACATTACTCGTGATGTTCTGAGCCAAGATGTCGGCCTCTAATCCGCCGAGGACAGCGCGGGTTTGGGCTCCAGAGGCACCGTAGGATTCCTTAAAAGTGACGGTCTGCCCCGTCTTGGCTTTCCATTCTTTTTGGAATTCAGGAATCAGTTTCTCAAAGACAGGCTTAGCAACGGCATAGCTCACTAACGTGAGTTCAACCGGCCGAGACTGAGCATTTGCTTGAGATTGCAGCAGCGATGGCAAAGCAGTCAGACTCCCGAAAATTGCTAGGGTCAGCACTGCACGGCGATTAACTTTCATAACATCAGATTTGGAAAAGCTTCTTGCACGCTAGTTCAAAAGCTGACGCGGAAGCTTGTCATCTAGAGGACAATTTTTGTAAAAAATAGATTCAAAAAGAAACGGAATGAATGAAGAACTTCCAATCATTCCGCCGAAAGAAATTTCAAGGCTGAGCGTTTAGTGAATTCGACTTTGTCGGCCTGTTCGCGCTTCTAAAAGGGCCTTTAAGACCAAGGTGACGAGGGAAATTCCTCCCAACAGTAATGCTGCTGTATAGGAGAGAGTCGTTTGATACTGCTTGTAGGCTTCTTCAACAAACAGCGGTAGGGTTTGGGTTTTGCCGGTGATACTGCCAGAGACCACCGAAACAGCGCCAAACTCACCCAGGGCTCGGGCAGTGGTCAAGACCACGCCGTAGAGCATGCTCCACTTAATGCTCGGTAGAGTGACCCGCCAAAAGGTCTGCCAGCCGTTAGCCCCAAGGGTACTGGCGGCCTCTTCAGCATCCGTGCCAATTTCTTCGAGGTTAGGAATGACTTCCCGCGCCACAAAGGGCATGGAGACAAAAATGGTGGCAAGGGCCATGCCGGGCCAAGCAAAAATAATCTTGATATCGTTGCTTTCCAGCAGGGGCCCCAACCAACCGTTGCGGCCGTAAAGCAAGACAATCATCAGACCAGCAACGACCGGTGAGATCGAAAATGGCAGGTCAATCACGCTCAACAGCAGTGATTTGCCCGGAAACTGTTTGCGAGCGATCGCAAAAGCAGCTGCTAGGCCAAACAAGGTGTTGAGCGGAACACTGATCACGCCCATTAACAGAGTGAGTCGAATCGCCTCTTGCAGGTTGCGATCGCCCAAGTTCTTGATGAAACCGCTCAGCCCTTCACTAAAGGCTTGAACTGCCACATTGGCTGCCGGAATGATGATGATCAAACCGACATAGAGCAGAGAGATGCCAATTAAGGCCAAGGGCAGGAGAGATTTCGACTCCTTGACCCCCGCAATTTGGCGACGGGCTTTGACGAAAGCAACCATGAGTTGAGGCAAAAACGGCAGACAGAGGACAGGATGGCCGCTCGCTTAGGCAGAGAGCCGCGCGGGCGGGTAGAGCGTCTCGGGGTAGCGCACAATCAAAGCGCGATCGCGCCGGTGAATGCGCCCGGCCTGACGAAATTCTCCCAAGAGACGGGTCGTTGTGACACGGGTTGACCCAGACAACTCGGCAATCACCTGATGGGTCAGGGGGATTCGACGCAAGTCAATCTCCCAGCCAGTGGCCCCAGGCTGACCAAACCGCTCGCCAATCCAACCCAGCAAACTAGCCAATTTGGCTTCGGCTCGCCGTAGCCGCGTGATGCTCAGCAACCGTTCGGTGTAGCGGAGACTGCGAACTAAGGATTCATGGCTTTCCAAGGCTGGGTCGCTGACCGCCACAACCTCAACTGCCGTCAAGCACTCGAGCTCGTAGGGATCGAGGCAGCTGAGAGGACGACCAATCAGGTCTCCCGGCCCCCACAGACCCAAGCTGATCATGTCACCTTCTTCTCCCCAAGTAGAGGAGCGCACCAAACCAGACTGAATTTTCCAGATGACGTTGGCGCCGGTAGGGACCATGCCCCGCCGCCCGATCAGTAGACGATGGGGAGCGGGAGTCGCCGGCGAGGTGGGCGGTAGTAGCGTCGAGGCAGGTTCGCGAACCATCGAATCTCTCCTGCAAAAGGGCAATGCTTAAAACTCGTCTTCGGTGTCGGACCAGAGCTCAATATCGCGATCGCGTAAGACCGCCAGAGCCGCAGTAATGTCTTCAGGAGTCCCGGTGAGCATGACGTCAAACCAGCCGTCTTCCTCACGATTGGGACCGAGATGCGCCGCGAGGATATTGAACTGCAGTTGACAGCTCGCCAGCACATCTCCCATCAACGGCTGATCGCGATATTTCTTTGGCACTTGAAGTCGAATTCGGAGCGTTGCCATCGCGAGATCCTCCGCAATGTGGGTTAGCCGTTGTAACGGCTGCTCCAGTTCTGGAGCGCGCTGATCACGAACAGAATCACCAGTGAAAACAGCAGCAAGACGGAGCCAATCACGGTGGCGCCCGCGTAGTCGTACTGTTCCAGTCGTTCGAAAATCAGAACCGGCGCAATCAAGTCATCGAAGGGCAAGTTACCCGAGATGATCACCACCGAACCAAACTCGCCAACGGCTCGCGAGAAACCCTGGGCAACGCCGGCCAGCACCCCGGGGAGAATCGGCGGTAAGATGACGCGCCAAAAGGTTTCACTGGGGCTAGCCCCCAGGGAAGCGGCCGCTTCTTCTGCTTCCACCTCCAGTTCCAACAGCAGTGGCTCGACCGTCCGCATCACAAAGGGCAGAGAGATGAACACCATCGCCAGCAACACCCCCCAGCGGGTGAAGGCAATTTGAACGCCAAAGGGTGCAATGAACTGCCCAATCCAGCCCTTGTCGCTATAGACCGTGGCTAGGGTCAGACCTGCCACTGCTGTCGGCAGGGCAAAGGGGAGATCGATGAAGCTATCAAATAGCTTTTTGCCCGGGAAGTCGTAACGGGTCAGGACCCAGGCAATAATTACGCCAAACACACCGTTGAGCGCTGCTGCCGCCAAGGAGAGACCAAAGGTCACCTCGTAGGCCGCTACGGCAACCGGCTGTGTGGCCAACTCCCAAATCCTTCCCAGCGGCAAGGAAGCCGACTTGAGGAACAAGGCGATGATCGGGATGAACAGGATTAGGGTGAGATACACCCACGTGAATCGCCAAGACCAACTCAAGCGAGTCAGCCAAGTGAAGGAGAGGGAAGGGAGGCGCAGAGACATGGAGCGACGCTAACGAACAAAAGAGTAATCGTACGGTGAGGCGTTGTGGTTTGAAGGACTCGGGCTGCGATCGCCTAGCGGCCGGCGACCGCCTGCTGGACCTTGTCAGACCAGCCGCCGCCACCAAAGAACTCCGGTTGGACCTTCGCCCAGCCACCTAAATCTGCGACGGTAAACCAAGTTTGAATCTTCAGAAATGGGGCCAGCAGCTGAGGATCAACTCCCTCGGGCAGAGCTGGACGGAAACCGACTTTGGCAAACTCTGCTTGGGCTTCGGGAGTGAACAAGAACTGCACAAAGGCCTCGCTCACTTTGCGAGTACCGTGCTTATCCGTGTAGGTATCGACGACCGCTACTGGCCCCTGAATATTGATATTGACTGGCGGAATCGCGTAATCGACTTTCTCGCCTTTCTGTTGAGCCAGAATGAGTTCGTTTTCATAGTTGAGCAAAACATCAGCTTGCCCCTTGGTGAAAACGTCAGTCGATTCCCGTGCATCTTTGGCCAAGATTGGCACGTTCTTGTAGATATCAGTCGTGAACTGAAGGGCTTGCTCTTCTGTGCCACCGGTCTGAGTGACAGAGCCCCAAGCCCCGAGGAAATTCCAGCGAGCCCCGCCAGAGGTTTTAGGATTTGCCGTCACAATCCGAACGCCGGGCTTGGTCAGATCAGTCCAATCTTTGATGCCCTTGGGATTGCCTTCTTGGGTCACCAAAGCCACAACTGAATTGGTGATGATGCCGTTATTGGGAACCCGTTGTTGCCAGCCAGGCTGAATTAGGCCAGCTTTCTCGATTTGGTTGATGTCGGATTCTAAGGCAAGCGCGACAACATCAGCTTCGAGGCCATCAATAACCGCGCGGGTTTGCGAGCCTGAACCGCCATAGCTTTGGTTAAACCGCACCTCTTGGCCGGTCTTTTCTGTCCACTGAGCGGCAAATTTGGGAATGATCTGCTCGTAGGCCGCTTGGGTGACTGCGTAGGAAACCAGCGTGACTTCAACGGGTTGACCGCTACCACCGGAAGAAGATTGATTGTTACCGCCGCAAGCTGCGATCGTGATCACAGTGGCTGTGGCCAAAGCAGCAGATTGGAGAAAGGAGCGGCGAGTCCAGGCAGTCTTCATGGGTCCTTGGAGAAATGGGGCTGGCAATCAGCTGAGACAGGGAGCAAGGGTTACAGCGGAGGAAGCAATCTACGGTATTTTTTCGGGGATACCGTAGATTTTTCACTGTGCGCAGTGTATCATGCCAGACATAAGGTGCAACTAAATTCTCCTAAATTTCCTTGTAGAAACCGGAGATTGTTGCCAGTCCGCATTGTGCGTGCCGAAGGATAAAGCTGTGGGTATCCAAGTCAGTCAGGTCAGTAAGCAGTTTGGGAGTTTCCAAGCCGTCAAGGATGTAGATCTGACGGTGGAAACCGGCAGCTTGGTTGCTCTGTTGGGGCCGTCGGGCTCGGGGAAATCCACGCTACTGCGCCTGATTGCGGGGCTAGAACAACCTGATAGCGGGCGAATTTTTTTGACTGGGCGCGATGCAACCAATGAATCGGTGCGCGATCGCCAAATCGGTTTTGTTTTCCAGCACTACGCACTGTTCAAGCATCTAACGGTGCGTAAAAACATTGCCTTTGGTTTGGAACTGCGCAAGCACACGAAGGAAAAAGTCCGGGCTCGCGTAGAAGAGTTGCTGGAACTCGTGCAGCTGACAGGGTTGGGCGATCGCTATCCATCTCAGTTGTCGGGCGGGCAGCGGCAGCGGGTTGCCTTGGCGCGGGCCTTAGCGGTTCAACCCCAAGTCTTGCTCTTGGATGAGCCCTTTGGTGCCTTGGATGCCAAGGTGCGTAAGGACCTTCGTAGCTGGCTGCGCAAGCTGCACGACGAAGTGCACGTGACGACAGTGTTTGTTACCCACGACCAAGAAGAAGCAATGGAAGTGGCTGACCAAATTGTTGTTATGAACCACGGCAAAGTAGAACAAATTGGGTCGCCTGCGGAAATCTACGACAACCCCGCTACCCCGTTTGTGATGAGCTTTATCGGGCCAGTCAATGTCCTACCCAACAGTTCCCACATTTTCCAAGCAGGCGGTCTAGATACGCCTCACCCAGAAGTCTTTCTGCGTCCCCACGACATCGAAATTGCGATCGATCCGATTCCCGAAACCGTGCCGGCTCGCATCGATCGCATTGTCCATTTGGGTTGGGAAGTGCAGGCTGAAGTCCGTCTTGAGGATGGCCAAGTTTTGGTTGCCCATTTACCCCGCGATCGCTATCGGGATTTGCAACTGGAGCCAGAACAACAGGTGTTTGTACGCCCCAAACAAGCGCGATCGTTCCCGCTCAACTACTCGATTTAGTCTGCTCAAACAGTTCATCGGAGTGCATGATCAGGCTGCGATCGCAGTGATTCCAGCAAGTCGACATTGACCTTGGCAGTGAACACCTCACAGCGTGTTGAGGTGTTTGGGTCGAATGGTTGAACTCAAGGCGGAACGATCGCTAGTTGCTCTCCCTCACTCAAACTAAAGGCTGGTGTCGAATCCTGACGATCCAACCCACCAGCCTTCCGTTGTTGCGAGCCGATTGGCTCCCGCACTATTTCAGGGTTCTAAGCTTCTGTGAAACCTAAACCGTTCGCTTCGGCATAGCGCTGCATAAACCGCATAAAGCGATCCCATTCTTCGGGGCTGCGCATCAGGTAAACCGCTTCTAGACCCGCTGGTTGACCGTTAATGAATTTGGCCTTGACTTCCCGTGTGGCTAGCTCACCTTCATCGTCGAGCAGATACATGCCAGTGATGTCTTGGCGAACCTCGCCCACCAAAGCTTGGGGCTCATCGAAGTAGAAGGTTGCGGTGCCGTTTTGGCCATCGCGCGATCGTGTCAAACGGACATCAGGAACGACGGGTTCGTCAATTCCACGCGTGAACTGGATCGCAGCGGACATAGTAGTAGCGGGGTTTCAGAACGGTTCTCTCATCATACAAGGCCGATCCCCAGCCACCCTGTCGGGGTCCAGTGGCGGCGATCGCTTCACCCTAGGCTGTGCAAATCCCCAGCTTCCTCGCTGGCTTGCCTAGACTAGAGGCAGTGCGACTTTGCTCGCTGCTCTGCTTTCTGCGTGAACCCATGACCCTGTGGTCTCGTTGTCGTCGAGCCGTTGCGCTCGTTTTGGTTACCTTGCTCTCTACTGCGCTCGTTGCCTGCGGCGGCCCCACGGCAGCGACTGTGCCGACCTACAGCGACAGCCAAATTCTGCAAATCGAAAAATCCCAAGCCAATCTGCAAGCGGTGCGCGATCGCTTTCCAGAGTTGGATCAACTGATTGCTGCTGAAAACTGGACTTTCGTCCGCAACTTCATCCGGGGCCCGCTGGGCGATGTGCGTCGAGAAACCGCGACACTCAGCCGTACTTTTCTTGATCCTGCCTTGAAAGCAGAAACTGCTGAGACGGCCCAAGCGCTGTTTAATCACCTAATCGCTTTGGATGATGCAGCCAAAGACGGGGATGTCCGTCGGGCTCGCGAGCAGTTCCAAGAAGCGATCGTGGATTTCGACGCTTTCTTGCAAGCAATCCCAACCCTCTAGGCGATCGCAGCGGATGACTCCCGAGCGGTTGATCATCATCGGTGCTGGTGCGATCGGGGCTTGCTTAGCCTACGAGCTCAGTGCCGATCCGCGCTATCAGATCACCGTCATCGATCAGGCGGCTGGCCCAGCAACCGGTGCAACCGGTGCTGCTCTGGGGGTCCTGATCGGCGTCCTTTGTCAGCGCACCAAGGGCCGTTTTTGGCAGTTGCGTCAGCGCACCCTAGCTCGCTATCAAAGCTTGATTCCTGAACTAGAAGCGGCGATCGGTCAGCCCATTCCAGGCCATTCCGGTCTACTAAAGCTGGTCATGGATCCGGCGGAACGACCCGGCTGGGAGCAGCTGCAAGCGATCCGTCGCCAGCAGGGTTACGACTTGGAACTGTGGGATCCCTCTGAACTGCACGATCGCATCCCCGGTGTGGTGGCCGATCCATTCGCCCTCGCCGTCTGGTCGCCCTACGATCGCCAGATTGATCCCACTGCGCTGACACAGGCGTTGGTGACTACGGCGCAGCAACGGGGGGTCGAGTTTTGCTTCAACCAGCCGGTGCAAAACCTGCAGCGATCGGGCGATCGTGAAATTGTCGTCAATGATCGCGCTTGTGATTGGCTGATCCTCAGTGCGGGCTTGGGCTCAACAGCGATTGCACAGCAACTCGGGCTGGAATTACCGATGCAACCCGTTATGGGACAAGCGTTGCGGATGCGCTGGCCAAATGATCGTTGGCCTCAACAGGTGATCACTGCCGAAGATATTCACCTTGTGCCCCTGGGCGATCGCGAGTTTTGGCTCGGGGCGACGGTGGAAATTCCACCAGATCAAATTGCGATCGCGCCGCAACCGGAATACCTAGAAATGCTGCGATCGCGGGCTGAACAATTCTGGCCCGATCTCAAGCAAGCGGAAGTGCTGCAGGCGTGGCAAGGCTATCGCCCACGCCCACTGGGGCGACCAGCGCCGGTGATTGAGCGCCTGACGGACTGGCCCAATGTGATTGTGGCGACGGCTCACTATCGCAATGGGCTGTTGCTAGCGCCGGTGACGGCTGCAATCGTCCAGGAACTGTTGGCGACTGCAGTGCCCCCGTCCAGCCCTGCCATGATCTAACCTGACAGCTATCCCCCCTTAAGCACCCCGATGGCCGCTGCCCTCGATCCTCAGCAATTGATTCAGCTGCCTGTGATGGGTGCGCTGCTCCGGCGAGCTGTCAGTGATGGTATTCGCTGGGCCGATCGCCTAATGGCTGAAGCCGCGGATCCCAGTGATCGCCAGCAACTCTGCGATCGAGTTATTACCAATAGCGCCTTGCGAACAGCCGGTTGGAGCACGATCGCTGGCTTGGGTGGCCCACTGACCTTACTGGCTGGCTTGTCGTTTGATGCAGGCCAAACCCTCTACGGCCAAGTGAGGTTGGCGGCGGCGCTATTCCGTATCCATGGCGTCGAGCTGGACGATCGCCGGCATTTACCGCTGTTGATGGCTGCTGCCGCTGGCATTGGGGTCGCAGAACTTGCGGCGCTGATTGGAAGTCAGTTGATGCGTAACGCCATTCACCAAGTTCTGGGCCAGTTGTCGAAAGCGGCGATGGAACAAACCTTGACGACGCTGGGCAGTCGTCTACTGGCACGGGCGGCTGCCTCCTCTGTATCTAGCTTGATTCCGGTGGCTGGGGCGATCGCCAGTGGCGGTGTCAGCGCAGCCTTGATGGTGGCCAGCGGCCGCAATATCCGCAATTTCCTCAGTGATTACGCCAGCCTGCAGATGGTCACCGTTGAAGTAATCGAAAGCTGACATCAGAGCCCAAAGCGAGTGGCAGACTAGGGGCAGAGAGGATAGAACTATGGCCGATCGCTACAACCTCGAAGATGTGCAGGAAATTCTGCAGCGAGCGATCGCGCGATCGACAGCGCAAGATGAGTTCAGCGCTCAGCAGCTCCAGGAAATGGCAGCCGAATTGGGCATTTCCCCTGATGAACTCCGGGCTGCCGAGACAGATTGGCGCAGTTTGCAACTGCAGAATCAAGAGCAGACGGACTTTGATCAGCTGCGCTGGCAGCGCTGGAATGATCAGGCTATCCGGTTTTTGATTGTCAATGCTGGCCTGATTCTGCTCAACTGGGTCACCACCCAAGGGCTGGGTTGGAGTCTCTACATTTTGGTGCCTTGGACTATTGGCCTCCTCCTGAGCTTCTGGCAAACCTGGAAGCCAGCGCCCGAGGTCTACGAGAAGGAGTTCCAGTCCTGGCGACGGCAACGGCAATTACGCAAATCCCTAGGGCGGTGGATCGATCGCTGGCTCCTACCAACGCGATCGCTGAATCGATAACCTTAGCCGATGGCGATCATCACCATTTCCAACGACTCCCTACGCTGGAATCGATAGACCAGATTCTATAATTCACCTAGAGACCGTAGAGACATATTCCTGCCAGAGGTTGCTATGTCCGAAGAGACAACGCCCCGCACTACTCGACGCAGCCGCACGGCAGCAAATCCCGAAGAAGCCCTGACACTTGCAGCCCAGCCCGTGGATCTGGAGCCTAAATCCAGCCTGCAACTGCCCCAAAATCGGCCGATTTCGCCCTCGTCAATCGAAGTGGCTAAAACGGTTGCGATCGCGGGTCGCCGTCCGATCGCCCGTTGGGAAGCCCCCGACAATCGCAATCTGCGCCAAGCTCCGAAGCTGTTCAATCGCCCGATCGCTTCCAATGAGCCGGAAGATGCAGCGAGCCTGATGGGTTACCTCGACTAAATGGCCTCGGATTCAGCGGTTTGGCTGCGGCGTCTCCCCCTGATTGCTGGTGCGATCGGGGGGACGTTGTTGATGGTCAACCGGGCGCTTACCCCCGAGCTACTGCCCACTCAATCGCGATCAGATGCCCTCGGGATCTTGCTCAGCGCCCTGTTGATTTTGAGTGGATTGCTCTGGCAACGCGTTCAGCCCGTGCCACCTGAGATGGTCGTGCTGGAGGGAGAAGAGGGTTTTGAACTCGATGACCAGTTGCCAGAAGCGAGCCGTCAGGAATTAGCTTGGGCGTCCAAGCTGCTATTGACCAATACGATCACTGGCTCCCTGCTGATTTGGTACGACGGTCAGGTGCTGCTGCGGCGCGGGATTTTAGCCCCGCCGGTGCCGGTTCAGCCCGGTCCGATTGTCGAGCGCGTGCTGAAAACCGGTAAGGCCGTCTACTTGGTTGATCTCAAGCTCTATCCAGGCCGAATTGAGTTCAATTACTTGCCCGCAAATAGTCAGGGCTTGATCTGTCAGCCGTTGGGCAATCGCGGTGTGTTGCTGCTTGCTGCCCGCGCTCCCCGCAGCTACACCCAGCAGGACGAGCGTTGGATTGCGGGCATTGCCGACAAACTGGATCAATCACTGAGCCGGAGTGCCGCTGCGATCGCCGTAGAACAGCCGTAGACTTTCCAGATCGCCAACAAATCGCCAGTGCCAAGGTTCGTAGCTGACCTGCTGCAAATTATTGCGGGGAAAAGATAGCTCAAAGCTAAAACGTTTGGCATTGGCCTGAAGCCAGCGAAAGGCAGCCGTTTGCTCGAACGTGGTTTCGAGATGGGTGGCGGGCTGATCGGCAGCGCCGATATCGATCGCATAGCCGGTGTGGTGCTCGCTATAGCCGGGCGGCGCACTGACGCTCGCGCGCTCGGTCACACTTTGATTGCGCTCGGCTTTCACATCAAAAAAAAGAGCTTCCTGATCTTTCTTGGAGCGAAAGCCTGAGAGCGGCACCAGTCGAACGCCCTCACGGGCCGCCGCCGCTTGTAACTCGTCAAAGGCTTTTGCAGCCGGCGATCGCAGACGGATGGCGGCATTGCTAGCCAAGGGCGTCAGGCTTTCAGGTGCTGCATCGGCGTAGGGGCGATGTCCCAACAAGGAGTTGGGAGTAGCAGCCGTCGACTCGGCTGGTGTTTCGACCCCTTCTGGGGTCGGAGAGGACCGCTGAACGATCGCCCAAGCGCCGATCGCGATCGCGGCAACCGCCCCTCCCACCACCCAAGGCAGGAGCCGATTCGTCCGTGCTTTGGCAGTTGGCACCTCGCTGCGGATGGCAACGGGCACGTCGTCATCGTACTGAAAACCCATAGCAGACAGGATATCGGACAATCTGCTGAGCGGCTCTGTTTAGCTGAAGTTGTCGGTTACCTAGAGCTTCGGGCAAATTTGGCTGGTTGACGGTTGCGGTAAGTCGAGGGCCCGGTTAAGTTGCAAGACGTTAATTCCTGTACCGCCGATCAGGCCGAAAACCCGGCGATCGCGGTAGCACTCGACGAGTTCGGCAATCACTTCGGGCGATCGCTGGCGAGCGGCGGCCACACGAGCAACCTGGGCTTGAGCCGCCGCCGAGGAGATATGGGGATCGAGCCCCGAGGCGGAGCTGTAGAGTAAATCGCTGGGAATTGACGACAATCCTGCTGCCTGCAACCGTCGAGCTTCTGCAGCAATGCGATCGCGCAGCTGTGGATTGGTGGGTCCGAGGTGTTGGTTGCCGGAGATGCCAGTCTGTCGATCGGCAGGATCGGTGGCGTAGGCGATCGCACTGGGGCGTCCCCAGAAATAGCGATCGCTCTGGAAGGGCTGACCGATCAGTTGCGAGCCGACCACCGTTCCTTGGGCATCGGTCAGCAAACTGCCATTGGCTTGGAATGGGAAGACGAGTTGGCCAATCACGAACAGAACCAAGGGATAGATCACCGCAGTCAGTAGCCAGAAAACTAGGGTGATTCGCAGGGCTGGACGGAAGTTGCGCAGCAGCATGACTAGAACTTCTCGGGATAGAACATCACGTAGAACAGGTAGGCCGAGAGGGCACAGATGCCGGTCAGCAGGGCGACCTTGGGGCCAGCTGAGCTAGAACTTACGACAGCCAGCCAGAGGGTGAGGGGCTGATCCAGATGGAGGGTCATGCTAAAGAATCCCCGAACGAACAATCACGGAATCGATCGCTTTAATCGCCAGAAATGGTGCAATCAAGCCGCCCAGTCCGTAGATCAAGAGATTGCGTTGTAACAGCTCGTTGGCAGTGAGGGGCCGGAATTTAACACCTTTGAGCGCCAGCGGAATCAAGGCTGGAATGATCAAGGCGTTGTAGAGCATCGCAGCCAGCAGCGCCGATCGTGGGGTGGCTAGACCCATCACATTCAAGGGGGCTAACCCGGCGTTGATGAACAGGGCCGGCAAAATCGCAAAGTACTTGGCGACATCGTTGGCGATCGAAAAGGTTGTTAAGGCACCGCGGGTAATCAACAATTGCTTGCCGATCGTCACCACATCGATCAACTTGGTTGGGTCTGAGTCCAGATCGACCATGTTGGCGGCTTCCTTAGCGGCTTGGGTGCCGGAATTCATGGCGAGACCAACATTGGCTTGGGCCAAAGCGGGGGCGTCATTGGTGCCATCCCCGGTCATGGCCACCAGTTTGCCCTGGCTTTGCTCGGCTTGAATCACGGCGATTTTGTCTTCCGGTGTGGCTTCGGCAATGAAGTCATCGACCCCGGCTTCGGCCGCAATCACCGAGGCGGTCAGATGGTTATCGCCGGTCAGCATGACGGTACGAATGCCCATGCGCCGCAGCTGATCGAAGCGCTCACGAATGCCAGTCTTGATGATGTCTTTGAGGTAGATGACGCCGTAGATTTCTGAGTCGATACAGACGGCGAGCGGAGTGCCGCCCAAGCGCGAGATCTGTTCAAAGGCGGCGTCTAAATCGGCGGGAATGCTGCCGCCTCGCGATCGCGCAAAGCCTTTAATCGCATCGACCGCCCCTTTGCGAAACTCCTGCCCATCCGAAGTGTCGGTGCCACTCATCCGAGTCCGTGCTGAAAAATCGATGCCGGTGGTCGATGGCCAGTCAAAGTCCAATTGCCCCAGCTGACTTTCTGCCAAGCGGACAATCGATTTGCCCTCCGGCGTGTTGTCAAAATAGCTGGCAATCCAAGCCGCTCTAGCGACATCTGCAGGCGATCGCCCAGCAAGAGAAATGAAGGAATCCGCTAAACGGTTGCCAAGGGTAATCGTGCCGGTCTTGTCGAGAACGAGGGTATTGATATCACCGCAGGCTTCAACGGCGCGACCGGAAGTTGCAATCACATTAAATTGCGCCACCCGATCCATGCCAGCGATGCCGATCGCACTCAAGAGACCGCCGATCGTGGTCGGAATCAACGCGACGAGTAGAGCAATCAGCGTGGCGACGGGGGTCGGACTGCCGAGGTAGGTGGCGATCGGTGACAGCGTCGCGATCGCAATCAGAAAGATTTGCGTCAAAACCGCCAACAGCACCGTCAGGGCAATTTCGTTCGGGGTTTTGCTGCGTTTGGCCCCTTCGACCAGCTGGATCATGCGATCGATGAAGCCTTTGCCCGGTTCGGAGGTGATTTGAATCGTCAATTGATCCGAGATCACCCGCGTCCCCCCAGTGACGGAACTGGCTACATCTGAGCCTGCTTCCTTGAGGACAGGAGCCGATTCGCCGGTAATCGCCGATTCATCGACGGAGGCGACCCCCGCAATCACTTCGCCATCGGCAGGGATCATCTCTCCTGCTGCCACGACAACGCGATCGCCCTTGCGAAGCTCCGGGGAGTTGACCGATTCGACCGTACCGCCGGCCGTCAGTCGCCGCGCTAGGGTCTGGGTCTGTGTAGCTCGCAGGGCATCGGCCTGCGCTTTGCCGCGCCCTTCTGCGATCGCTTCAGCGGCGTTGGCAAACCAAACCGTCAGAAACAGGGTTAGGCAAATCAGAGCATTGAACGAACGTGCTCCCGGCTCGTTGCTGCTGCCAAATAAGCCTGGATCGAGGACGAGCAGAAACGTAAGGACCGTGCCGAGCCAGACGACGAACATCACCGGATTGCGAACGACCTGGCGAGGATCGAGTTTGCGAAAGGCTTCAAAAAAGGCGCGCCGATACAGTCCTTGGCGTTGGGGTTGAGCGAGGTGTCGGCGCTGCGATCGCGGTCCACCCGGCGCACGATGATGACGGGAAAGCACGGACATGGGTTAGCCCATCCAGCAATGAGGACAGTGGATTCGGTCCAATTAGCGATAGACCTGCAGAGCTTCGGCGATCGGCCCCAGCGCCAGCACGGGGAAAAAGGTCAAAGCCCCCAGAATGACGACCACAATCGCGGTGACGCCAGTAAACAGGGGCGTATCGCTGCGCAGGCTGCCGGCCGTCGGGGGGAGTTGGGGCTTTTGACCAAAGCCAGCCGCCAAGGCCAAGAGTGCTGCGATCGGAATAAAGCGACCTCCGAGCAGACTCACACTGGTACTGAGGTTCCACCAGAGTGTGTCGTCGGCGATCCCTTCTAGCCCAGAACCGTTGTTGGCACTGGCGGAGGCGTATTCGTAGATGGCTTGGCTGACCCCGTGGGGACCGGCTTGGCTCAGCCCCTGAACAATATCGGGTTGGGAGAGGGCGATCGCGCCTGGAATTAGGACGAAGAGCGGATGGATCAGCAGGATCAGGCTGGCGAGAACGACTTGAGGCTTCTCGATTTTGCGGCCCTGGAATTCCGGCGTGCGACCGACCATCAGCCCCGTCACGAAAATGCTGAGCAGCACAAAGATGATGAGGTAGGCGGCGCCCAGTCCCTGCCCGCCAAAGATGACCTGCAGAAATAGGGCAAAAAGCAGGGCGAGGTCACTCAAAGGCATCAGCGAATCGAGATCGGCGTTGACTGCGCCGGTCATGGTGCTGGTGGTGATCACAGACCAGAAGGACGATTGCAGCCAGCCAAACCGCACTTCCTTCCCTTCCAAGTTGGGGCCTTGCAGCCAAGTTTGTAGCAGAGGATTACCGGCGGCTTCACTGCTGGCAGTGAGGCTGACGAGGGCCAGCAACAGTGCGGTTGCCAAGGCCAACAGCAGCCAGGCCTGTCGTCGATTGCCTAGGAAGCGACCATAGGTGTCGAGTAGCGCTGCGGGAATGGCCAGCATGGCGATCGCTTCGAGCCAGTTGCTGAGGGCGCTGGGGTTTTCGTAGGGATGGGCCGAATTGGCTGCCAGAAATCCGCCGCCGTTTTCCCCCAAGAGTTTGATTGCCTCAAGGTGGGCGATCGGGCCCCGAGCGATTGCCTGAGTCGAGCCATCCAAGGTCTGAGCGATCGCCACCCCATCGAGGGTTTCAGGCACCCCCAGCGCCAGCAAGATCACGGCAAAGCTGAAGGAGAGTGGGATCAGCACTCGCGTCAGGCTGAGGGTCCAGTCGCGATAAAAGTTCCCCAGCCCCTGACCGGCGAGGCCGCGGACAAAAGCGATACCTACTGCCAGCCCCGTAGCTGCTGAGGTAAACATCAAAAAGCCGATCACCCCGATCTGGCTGGCATTGCTGAGGCTGAGCTCACCGCTGTAGTGCTGCTGGTCGGTGTTGGTGACGAAGGAAATGATCGTGTGCAGGGCCAAATCCCAGCGCAGAGGCGATCGCTGACTGGGGTTGAGTGGTAGCCAAGCCTGGAGTGAGAGTAACCCCCAACTGAGAACTGCGGTAACGGCATTAACCCAGAGGAGCGATCGCAGATACTGACCGGTGGGCATCGACTGACTGGAGTCAACGGTGATCCAGCGAAAGAGACGTTGCTCCCAGGGAGTGCAGAGGCGATCGAGCAGACTAGATTGATCACTAAAAACGCGCCACAGATAATTCCCCAACAGGGGCGTCATCAGAATCACCGGCAAGAGGGTGAGTCCAACTTCTAACAAACGCAGCATCAGCCTCAACCGATGGAAATTGTGGAGATTGAAGGTTGGCCCTAGCGAGTGCTAGAACCAGTAAGATTCACAGTGTTGACAACAATGTGTATTTCAAAAATATCCGCTGATTTTTTTATGTTTTGTCTATTGCATTGAGTAGACAAATTAGGACTTTTTAGTTTGGGCTAACAAGCCCCCAGCCCATGATCAATGACAGCAAGTCCTAGCCGTCTCAATTGCGACTCAACTGGGGTTAGTTACCGTAATGACTGTCTTAGCTGAGACGGCCACAAACCAGGAATCAAGGGCTTCAGCCCTTTGTCCTCAAGGATTGTAGTCCTAATCTCTTTACAGACTGCCTTGCCTAGAGGACAAGCTTGCTAAAGCGATCGCGGCTTAGCGGGTACTCCAGGGAAAGACCCTAAGACCAACACAATAGACCTCCTCAACAGCCGTCATAAGGTGTTATTCCCAGTGATGAACAGTTGTGCAGGGAGTTGTGGACGGAGCTAGCCGATCGCCTGTTTCGGTCAGGTTCGGGGCTTAGCCTTTGGCGATCGCTTGCGCACAGCGCCGGAAGTGATCGCCTCGTGCTTCAAAATTCGGGTACTGATCAAAGCTGGCGCAGGCCGGTGACAGCAAGACGTGCGATGCATCTAGGGACTGAGCCAGTTCTACCGCTCGGGGCACCGCGCGATCGAGAGTTTCTGCATTTTCCACTGGACTGCTGTAGCCGACTTCTGCGAGTCGCCGCGCAAACAGTGGTGCCGCCGAACCAATCAGTAGCACGGCTCTGGCCTTAGCTTGAATTAAGTCCAGCCACGCTTGATCGTCGCCCTGCTTCGCTTCGCCACCCGCAATCAAAATTGTTGGGCCTGGCACAGCCTGCAGCCCCACCCAAGCCGCATCGTAGTTCGTGGCTTTACTGTCGTTGATCAGCTCAATTCCCTGCCAAGTCGCCACGCGTTCCAGGCGATGCGCAATCCCCGGAAAGTTGGCCATAGCTTCAGCGATCGCCTCAGCCTCAATCCCCGCTAGTCGAGCGGCGGCGACTGCCATCAGCAAGTTTTGTTGGTTATGATTGCCGACCATGCTGAAGCGTTCGACAGGGAAGAGGCGATCACCGCGATCGATCACCCAGCCTTCTTCGATCCAAAAACCACGATCGCGACTCGTCGGTAGTGCCTCTGCACCTTGGGTGCTGGTCCAAAATGCTAGCGGCCAGCGGCTGGTGGCATTGGCTTGATTTCGCAAATAGGGATCATCGCCATTCAACACCTGTTGCTGAGCGCGATCGAGCAAACTGGCCTTGATCGTGAAGTAGTTTTCGAGGGTGTAGTGACGGTTGAGGTGATCGGGCGTAAAGGTTGTCCACAGGCCGATCGTTGCCGCCAGAGTCGCCGCCGCCTCAATTTGATAACTGCTGGCTTCTGCAATCACCCAGTCCAGCGGCTTGGCCTCGCCCTGTTGCTGTTGGCGGGCAACTTCACAAGCAGCGAAGCCAATATTGCCGCAGGCGGGAGCTTGTAAGCCTGCCCGCTCAAAAATCGCCGCAATGAGAGCCGTGGTTGTTGTCTTGCCGTTGGTGCCGGTCACTGCCACCCAGGGAATGTCGGAGAGCGTCCGCCAAGCCAGCTCCAGTTCGCCGAGGGTTTCAATTTGCAGTTCCTCAGCCGCTTGCCGTAGACCGGGCAGATCCCAGGGGACTCCGGGGCTGACAACGATGCAGTTGGGGCGTTGTTCGGGCGTTTGCCAGCCCCAAGCGACCGGGTCAAGGCTTTCACCTAGGCGGAATTGCACGCCCTGACTCACGAGCTCAGGGGGAGCAGCTACGGCGTTGCGATCGCTCAGTTCTACTTGCCAGCCCTGCTGCCGCAGCAGCAATGCCGCCGCACAACCCGACTTCCCGAGACCGATCACATGGGCATGCTGCATGGCCAATGGCACTCAAACGATTTCTGATCGTACCGCCACTGTTGCGATCGCTCGCCTAGGCTAGTAGAAGCAGCTCATCTGCTGCGATCGCATGCGAGAACGGTCATGTTGGGGAGAAAGCTGATTGCCCTTGGCGGCCTGATCTGGGTCCTAGGATCAGCCCTGCCGGCGATCGCGGAATGGACGCCAGCTGCCAAGAGCACGGTAGAAAGCAAGCTTGTTCTGCTCTGGCGATCGGTCTTCCGCAAGCTCGATCGCGAGTTCAAAGTTCCTGCTTTTGTGGACGCCAGCGGCAACTGGGTTACCCAAAAAGAAGCACGCCGCTATTCCCCCTGCGGGGATGTTTTTTTGGCGCATTACTGCGTGCGGGATGGCAACATCTACTTCAATGAAAGCGAGCTGAGTGGCATCGCCCTAGAGCTGGGTGACAGTGCGGCCTTTTTGGCCTTGATTCACGAGTATGGCCACGCCATTCAACACCGGTTGGGCTTGCTCAGAGCCGATCGCCCGCTCAAAGAAATTGAGCTGGAAGCCGACTGCTTTGCGGGCGTGCAGATGGCCTACCTCAACGACCTCGATCTATTGGAGCCCAATGATCTCGATGAAGTTGTGAGCGCCTACGGACTCTACGGCGACTACGACATCACCTCCAGCAGCCACCACGGTACGCCTGAGGAACGAATCCAGTGGTTTTTCAAGGGCTTTCAAAAAGGCATGGCCGCTTGTCTTCTGCCAGCCAAACAACCGCAGAAGCCCCCCGAAAAAACCGCCAGCCACAGCAATTGCAGTTCTCGGGTCACGGTTTTGTAGGATGATCGCCTGTCACTCGGCAGCAGCAACGGGTTCTTAACAGTCGCGACCTAGAGAAAGCGATTCAGTTCAGGAACGGTTTGCCATTCACCGCTGCGCTGTGACTGCCAGCAGAGATCAATCAGCAACTGCGAGTACAGGCCTTCCTTGAGACTCGGCGCCGTCATCTGACCGTGGCGCAGATCGGCAAGCCAGTGATCGACGACCCGCAGGAAGGGGGCCAAACGACCATCGGCAAACTCCTGACGGAATGCCAAGCGCTGAGGAACGGTTAGCTCCTGAAGGGCTTGGCCTGCTGATGCGAACCAGACCTGAAAGCCGTGGACGTAGTCCTTTTGATTGCTGCTGCCGAGAATCAGCGTGCCGCGATCGCCATAGACCTCCAGCCAGTGCCCGCGCCCTTGACGAAAGACAGAGCTAAGGCTGATCTGACAGGGCACACCCTCCGCCAATTCCAGTTGAATCAGATCGGTGTCATCGGAGTCGACGGGCTTCAGTTCACCTGTGGTCGCATCAGGACGTTCTTGAATGGCGGTAAACAAGCGAGCTTGCAGTCGCCGGGCCGGGCCAAACAGCCAAGCCAAATAGTCAAAACTATGACTACCCAAGGCACCCAGTGCGCCACCCCCCTGCGATCGCAGGGCGTACCAATTCCAAGGGCGACTGGCATCGGCACGACTCGACATCAACCAATCGAGTTTGACTAGCCATGGCTGCCCGATCACGCCTTCAGCCAGCAACTCAGCGACGTACTGCCAAGCTGGGACGAAGCGATATTCAAAGTCGAGGGTGACAGTTAAGCCCTGACTACTCGCTAGCTTCCACAGCGCCCGCGCTTCCTCAACATTGAGGGTTGTCGGTTTTTCCAGCAGCACCGATTTGCCCGCCGAGAGAGCCGCCCAAGCCATGGGGTAGTGCAGAAAGGGCGGACTGGCGATCGTAACGGCTTCGATCGCGGGATCAGCAAGAAGCTGATCGAGATCGCTGTAGGCATTGGGAATGCCGAATTGCACCGCGATCGCCGCAGCGCGATCGGGCTGACGATGGTAGACCGCTTGCACCGTCGTCTCGGAATGGTGCTGTAGGGCGGGAATATGAACTTTTGAGCCAAACCCCGTCCCCAGCACCGCAACTCGCAGCGGCTGACTGGCATCAAAGTGGCGCATAGGGCTAGTCGATCGCAATGGGGGTGGGGCGGTTCAGTTGGGCATTGGATGCGCCTGCCGACTGGCGTTCCGCCAGCCACGATCGCCAGGGTTCTTGCTGAGGCGACTGCTGTAGAACAGCGCTGAGGAGTCCCGCGCCAAAGGCGATCGGATCTTTCTGAACCCGTTGCCACAGTGGCGTCAACTCATCGAGGGGCATGCGTTTTGATCCAGCAGCGTTCTTGGCGTATGGTATCGCGGCGTTGCCAAAGTCTTCACCGTAAGAGATGGGGTCAAGGGAGCGCTAGGCTGGGGAAGTTTGCTTCACATGTCTGTGCGATCGTGACTCTCTCCCGTGAACATGCCTGGCAGTTGCTCCAAGACCTCTTGTTTTATGGGGAGTCGGCAGAGACTTGGGTGCAGGATGTTTGGACCCAGAACGAAGGTTTAGGGGAAAGTGCGGCAGCCTTGATTGAAATTACCCAGCGGCTTTGGGAGCAAGTACCGGAATCTCAGCTGCGATCGCTGCTGCGAGAGTTGGCCGCCAGCCATCCCGATCGCATTGCAGAACTCGAGAGTGCCAGTGATTGGCAAGCGATCGCGGACTGAACTTCAGGAATCTCAGTGGCGCGCTAGGAATCCTTGATCCTGTGAGCTGAATGCTTCGATCAGCGCGATCGCGCCTGAGTCGCAGCAGCCTTGAAGACGGAGAGCGTCCATCGGTGACGCAGAATAAAGGGTGATTCGGCCCCCTTCCCGCCCATGACCCTCAGCCTTTACAACACGCTCACCCGCCAGAAGCAACGCTTCGAACCGCTGCAAGCCGGCAGTGTGAGTCTCTATTGCTGTGGCGTCACGGTTTACGACTACTGCCATTTAGGCCATGCCCGTTCTTACATTGTCTGGGATACGCTCCGGCGCTATCTGCTCTGGCTGGGCTATCGGGTTCGCTATGTCCAAAATTTCACGGACATTGACGACAAGATCCTGCGGCGATCGCGACAAGAAGGCACGACTATGCAAGCGATCGCCGATCGCTACACGCAGGCTTATTTTGAGGACATGGCGCGGCTCAACATTCTGGAAGCCGACGACTATCCCCGCGCCACCCACACGCTCGATGGCATTCAACGGCTGATTGCGGAATTGGAAGACAAAGGCTTTGCCTACGCCGCTGATGGCGATGTCTACTTTTCGGTACGCCGCTTTCAGGACTACGGCAAGCTCTCGGGTCGCAAGCTGGAGGATCTCAAAGCAGGGGCCAGCGGACGGGTAGAGTCCGCGGAAGAATCGCTGAAACACGATCCCTTTGACTTTGCCCTCTGGAAAGCGGCCAAACCCGAGGAACCAGCGTGGGATTCACCTTGGGGGCCGGGTCGTCCGGGCTGGCATATTGAATGCTCGGCCATGGTGCGCGATCGCCTTGGGGACAGCATTGATATCCACGTCGGCGGTGCTGATCTCGTGTTTCCGCACCATGAAAACGAGATAGCCCAATCGGAAGCCGTCACCGGCCACCCCCTCGCCCGCTACTGGCTTCACAACGGCATGGTCAATGTTGGCGGCGAAAAAATGTCCAAGTCGCTGGGCAACTTCACCACGATCCGCCAGCTGCTGGATGAAGGCGGTATTTCACCGATGGTGTTACGGCTGTTCGTACTGCAGGCAAACTATCGCAAGCCGATCGATTTCACCGACGAAGCTTTGCAAGCCTGCCAAAACGGCTGGGAGACGCTGCAAGAAGGTCTGCATTTTGGCGAGCACTGGGGCGATCGCCTCGGTTGGACAGAATCCGTCACGGTTGATCCGGACCTGAGCGATCGCTTCCGCATGGCGATGGATGATGACCTCAATACGCCTGCTGCCCTCGCTGTCCTGTTCGAGCTGGCCAAGGAATTGCGCCGCCAGCAAAACCTCCTGATCCACGAAGGTCACTTGGACGGGGATGCCCAGCAACTCCATCAGCATTGGGTGACCTTAGTACAGCTCGCCGGTGTGCTGGGCCTAGAAGCTGAGCCCGAGCTGGCTGAAACCAACGAACTCGATGAAGCCGCGATCGAAGACTGGATTGCCAAGCGTCATGCAGCTCGTCAAGCCAAAGATTTTGCGGAAGCGGATCGGATTCGCCACTATCTCGCGGATTTGGGTATCACCTTGATCGATCAGGCCGGTGGCATCACTCGTTGGTCGCGAACTTAGCTCGCTGGGAATTCCCATTCAGTAAACATCCCCAGATCAAAAGTCTGGGGATGCCAAGGTTCAGTCGATTAGATCAACTAATGCCGACCTATTCCTGAATGGGCGGCATCAGCGCTTCTGGTAGATCAGGCCCCCCCACGCCGGTCAACGCATTGCGGAATTGAATGGTTGACGTGTTGGGCACATTTTCTGGCGTCAGGGTAAACAGAACACTCCGAACATTGATTGGCCCAGCGGCAACAACGCCAGCACTGTTGACTAAGCCCGGTCGAGCCATTTCTGCAATCGCTTGCATCCCTGCGTAGTCCTGAACTCGCATTGCCAGACCGAGGTTCGTGAGGCGGGCACTCACGCTCAAACATCGAGAAGAGGCTTGATAGGAACCACCGGGATAGGCAGAGTCAAGATTTTGGCTCCAGGCAATCACAGGTGTGGAGTTCTCACCGGGTTGGTAAGCCGGAATGGAGACGTTGTAGGCCTGAACGTCGCCGGAGAGTAAATCAGGTCGTGGCTCTAAAACAGTGACATAGTTGGCACCGTTGACTTGTTTGCAAGTAAAGCCATAGCGGTTACTTTCGGCTTGTGCTGTTGGGGCGATCGCCGTCAGGGCGACTGCTGTAACCGCGAGCGACAAAGCGGTGGCTTTGATCATGGAAGTTCTCCGGTCGAGGAAGGAAAGCAAACTTAGATGAAACAGGTCACCTAAGAACGAACTGACCCTACAATCCGTTGTTCATGTCTCTGCAACTGGAAAATATCAGGCTGTCTTTATTTAGTCGCCAGAGATATTAAGAAGTAAATCGAGTCACGATATAGAGCATCGTCAGCTAATAGCTAACTCCTGAACTATGCTTCAGGCTGAGGAGGTGTTGAGGCTGATAGGTCCTGACCACACTGGTGGCAAAAACGAGCATCAGGACAAGCGATCGCCGTGCCACATTGACTACAACTTGGTTGCTTTTGTGTCTCTAGTTGCGCCAGATCGTAGGCAACAAAGCCGCTGGGAACTGCAATGATTCCGTAGCCCAGCAACATAATGCCGGAGGCAAGCAGCCGACCCAAGGGTGTTTGAGGCGTCAGGTCGCCGTAGCCAACTGTCGTCATTGTGACAATCGTCCAATAGAGCGTTTTGGGGATGCTGTCGAAGCCATTATCACTACCCTCAATCGAAAAGATTAGGCTGGCAATAATTAATTGCAGAATAAAAACACCGCAGAGAAAAACAGTGATCCGTCGTACACTGCTGCGGAGCGATCGCCAAAGTTGATTGGCCTCTTCTGCAAACCGGAAAAGTTTCAGGACTCGAAAGATTCTTAAAAGCTGCAGCGATCGCAGAATCAAGAGTGAGTTAAAGCCGGGCAGCAGAGCTGAAAAATAGGTTGGCAAGATCGTGATTAAATCAACCAAGCCAAAGAAGCTGAGGGCGTAGCGCCGCACCTTCGTTGCAGCTAGTAATCGTAAGCAATAGTCAAGACTAAAAATGATCGTAAAGCCCCACTCCAGCCCATTGAAGACCTCGCCGTACGCTTGCCGCCAGCTTTGAACGCTACCTAAAACCACCGTCAGGACACTGGCGATCGTGCAGAGGTAAATCAACAGGTTGAAAGCTCGACCTTGAGGCGATCGCGTTTCGATAACCATCTGGTAGAGCTGCGATCGCCAGTTATCCAACACGACCATCCTTAAGGGGGGAGCGCTTTTAAGAATAGAAGGCGATCGCATTTCCACCTTGTTATGCCCTGGCGCTGAACCACTAGCGTTCGGGTTTAGTCGCTAGCGCTAGCGGGTTTCCAGCAGCTCTGTCGCGGGATAGCGCACCTTAGCCAAATCCGCGTAGCCATCGCTGGCCGACCGATAGCCCGCTACAGCAGCTACGACCGTCTGATAGCCACTGTCTTTGACCTGCAGGATTTCGTCGTAGGCCGTTGGGATGATTCCCTCCAGCGGGCAAGTATCAACGCCCAGCAAGGCAGCAGCCGTCAGGAAATTCCCGAGCGCAATGTAAGCCTGATTCGCGGCCCAGTACTGAATCACGGCTTGGCGCGGGCCTTGAACCAGATCGCCGATCATCATTTGCCGATAGCCAGCCAGCTTCTCAGCCGCGACCGATCGCGTCGTTGCCGTCAGTTCAATCAGGCGATCGACTTCGGCTTCCGTCAGTGAAGTACGCGCCAGAAAAACAATTAGGTGCGATGCATCGGTGACTTGACCCTGATTAAAGGACTGCTCCCGCAGTTGCGATCGCAGCTCAGGAGACTCCACTTGGATAATTTTCCAAGGTTGCAGCCCATAAGAAGAGGGTGTCAGTATAAGCGCTTGCTGAAGAACTTCCCAAGTTTCAGCAGGAATTTTGCGATCGGGATCAAAAGCTTTGACGGCGTAGCGCCAATTCAAGGCATCGAGCAACGTGTTAGCAACAGTCGACATGAGCGAGCACAGCAAAATAGAACCGTTCTCACCCTACCGGAGCCAGAATCAACAATCTCGCAACCTGCGATACTGCCTTTCCGCCACTTTCCTCTAGGGTGAGTAAAGAAAGTTTACGGATTTTAGGGGGTGTGAGCATGGTGACGAGTGCGATCGTGGCCTATCTGCATTACTTGGGCTTCATGCTCAGCTTTGGGGCACTCGTGCTGGAGCGGCGCCTGCTGAAGGCAGAACCCAGCATCAACGAGGCCAAGCTGATGATTGGCACCGATATTGTCTACGGGTTGGCAGCGCTGACGATTTTGGTGACTGGCGTCCTGCGCGTTCTCTACTTTGGGCAGGGTGTCAGCTTCTACATGCACAACCCCGTCTTCCTCACTAAAGTCAGCCTCTACCTTGCGATCGGCGGCCTGTCGCTCTATCCCACGATCAGCTTTATTCGCTGGGCTTTTCCCCTGCGTGATGGCAAGGCACCCGTGATCAGCGAAGCTGCTGCTAAACGCTTGGGCTGGGTGCTGAATATTGAAATCGCTGCTTTCGTGATTCTGCCGCTGCTGGCGGCTTTGATGGCCCGCGGAATCGGTCTGCAAGCTTAAGCCCCTTGTTTCCTGTCTGGGAACTATCTCACTTGGAGATAAGACTGCTAGACAACGCTGAATAACGCAAAAGCTGACTGAAGCGCCTCTTGATCGCTCAAGGGGCGCTTTTGCTAATTCTGGGGATTGCTGTACTGGTTTGTATATTGATCGATCGCCCGCTGACGCTGCTCGGTGACCCGATTCATCTCCATGTTGACGGTGTCAATCGTATCGAGGCCTTGTTGGGTGGTTTCAGCCGGCATCATCGCCATCTTGTAGTAGACACTGCCCAGCCAAACAGCGATCGCTGCGATCGCGCCCCAAAAGATGAGATTGATCAGGGTTTTAGACATGGCAGCTACAAAGTTCTTGCTTGGATTATGCCTTGCGATCGCTTGCTCAGTAGTCTGACCTGCTCTCGATGCAGCAGTGTGACACCAGCAAGCTGATAAGTAGATCTACTTAGTTTTTAGGGTGAGTTTTGTAATCTTATCCTGCGCTTCATTAAATAAAGCGTGATCAAGGAATTGAATCTTGCAAAATTCCCCTATGACCCTAGTGGGGTTTGTGATGCAGTGATTTGCATCGGGAATGACATGGAGGGAATCAATACACCACTTGCTAACCGAGTCTTAAACAATCGATTACGTTCCAATTTTGCTGCGCTTAGTCATTAGATCACAGTAATCCAGCTTTATCCAAACACCAACAGGAGACTGAAACCATGACAGCAACTCAGGGTAAATGTCCGGTCATGCACGGCGGAGCAACAACCGTTAATATTTCGACTGCTGAGTGGTGGCCAAAGGCACTCAACCTGGATATTTTGAGCCAGCACGATCGCAAGACCAACCCAATGGGGCCAGACTTCAACTATCAGGAAGAAGTCAAGAAACTGGATGTCGCTGCGCTCAAGCAAGATTTACAGGCGCTGATGACCGATAGCCAAGACTGGTGGCCGGCAGACTGGGGTCACTACGGCGGTCTGATGATTCGCCTCACTTGGCACGCGGCGGGCACCTACCGAATTGCCGATGGTCGCGGTGGTGCAGGCACGGGGAACCAGCGCTTTGCTCCCCTCAATTCTTGGCCAGACAACACAAATTTAGACAAAGCGCGTCGCTTGCTTTGGCCGATCAAGCAAAAGTACGGCAACAAGTTGAGTTGGGCAGATTTAATTGCCTATGCCGGCACGATCGCCTACGAATCGATGGGGCTTAAAACCTTTGGTTTTGCCTTTGGACGAGAAGATATTTGGCATCCTGAGAAAGATATCTACTGGGGGCCTGAGAAGGAATGGGTTCCCCCAAGCACCAATCCCAACAGTCGCTATACGGGCGATCGCGAACTTGAAAATCCGCTAGCAGCCGTGACAATGGGGCTGATTTACGTCAACCCCGAAGGCGTGGATGGCAATCCTGATCCGCTCAAAACCGCCCATGACGTGCGCGTCACCTTTGCGCGGATGGCGATGAACGATGAGGAAACGGTGGCGCTAACTGCTGGTGGACACACCGTTGGCAAATGTCATGGCAATGGCAATGCTGCTTTGCTAGGACCCGAACCGGAAGGGGCGGATGTGGAAGATCAAGGCTTGGGCTGGATCAATAAAACCCAGAGCGGTATTGGTCGCAACGCTGTCACCAGTGGGCTGGAAGGGGCTTGGACACCCCACCCGACTCAATGGGACAACGGCTATTTCCGTATGCTCCTGAACTATGACTGGGAACTGAAGAAAAGCCCTGCAGGCGCATGGCAGTGGGAACCGATTAATCCCCGAGAAGAAGATCTACCGGTCGATGTCGAAGATCCATCGATTCGCCGCAACTTGGTGATGACCGACGCCGACATGGCCATGAAGATGGACCCAGAGTATCGGAAAATCTCGGAGCGCTTCTACCAAGATCCGGCCTACTTTGCGGATGTGTTTGCACGGGCTTGGTTCAAGTTAACCCACCGCGATATGGGGCCGAAAGCCCGTTACATTGGCCCGGATGTGCCACAGGAAGACCTGATTTGGCAGGATCCAATTCCGGCGGGCAACCGCAACTATGACGTGCAAGCGGTGAAAGATCGGATTGCTGCCAGTGGACTAAGTATCAGTGAGCTAGTCAGCACAGCTTGGGATAGCGCCCGTACTTATCGAAATTCGGATAAGCGGGGCGGGGCGAATGGGGCACGGATTCGGTTAGCACCCCAGAAAGATTGGGAAGGGAATGAACCCGATCGCTTGGCGAAAGTGCTGGCTGTGCTGGAAGGAATTGCTGCCGCTACTGGGGCGAGCGTTGCCGACGTCATTGTTCTGGCTGGCAATGTTGGGGTGGAGCAAGCAGCCAGGGCTGCCGGTGTTGAAATTGTGCTTCCCTTTGCGCCGGGTCGTGGCGATGCAACGGCTGAGCAAACGGATACGGAATCCTTTGCAGTGCTGGAGCCGATTCACGATGGCTATCGCAACTGGCTCAAGCAGGACTATGCGGCAACGCCTGAAGAATTGCTGCTTGATCGCACGCAACTGTTGGGTCTGACGGCTCCAGAGATGACGGTGTTGATTGGTGGCCTGCGTGTCTTGGGAACCAACCATGGCGGTACGAAGCACGGTGTCTTCACCGATCGCGAAGGGGTGTTAACGAATGACTTTTTCGTGAATCTGACCGACATGAATTATCTGTGGAAACCGGCTGGAAAAAACCTGTATGAAATCTGCGATCGCAAGACGAATCAGGTGAAGTGGACGGCAACGCGAGTCGATTTGGTCTTTGGATCAAATTCGATTCTGCGAGCCTACTCAGAGCTCTATGCACAAGACGACAACAAAGAGAAGTTTGTGCGAGACTTTGTCGCTGCCTGGACGAAGGTGATGAATGCCGATCGCTTTGATCTGGACTAAGTCTTAACTCTCTAAATCCATCCCCACATTGTTAATTGCTGCGGTGTGGGGATTTTTAGGAAGTTTTCTTTTCTAATAGACGAATAAAAATGACTCAATATCAGGTTGATCAAACTGGTTTACATGAAAAATTTCCAACTCATCTTCATCAATCTACCTTTTGGGAAAGTCTAGGGCGTGTTGTTGCAACTTTTGGATATTTAGAACAAGTTTTAGGAAAGGCAATTTTTGCGCTAACAGCAACAAAAGTGTATGAGGAGCATGAAGTTCAACAAATTTATGATAAGTGGCTGCATAAGCTGGAGCATGCTCTAAAAGATTCTCTAGCAAATCTCATAAATACTTACGAGCAATCAGTAAGGGAGCATCCAGATACTACGATCGAGAATCTTGACGAGCTTCTACATGACTTGAGGGAAGCCTCAAAAATGAGAAATGTTCTTTGTCATGGTTCATGGGAACCACCCGATTCAAACGGTGCTGCCATTCCATTCTTTGTTAATCATCAGATGATGATTTTTGACACTCCAATAGATTGCAAATATCTCGATCAAGTTCAACAGCATACAGTTGGATTAATATGTGCTGTTATCAATACTGTTACTGGGATAGGCTGGCAATTTCCTGGCTTGCTTAGTCCAGGCAAGCCAATTGAGTAAACACGTCCAAGCTTTTTGTGTAAATCAATGAATCTATTCTTGTCTGGCATTGTGTATTTCGCTTCTTTTCAGGTATTGGCAATCGCACAGAACCCAGCAAGTTACACCATCCCACTGGGTAAAACCATCACTGCTACTCCTAGTAATCTCACCATTCAATATCGATCGCTGGTTGCCGATTCCCGTTGTCCCACAGGGGCGCGATGCGTTTGGGCTGGGGATGCAGAGGTTGTTTTAGCGATCGCAGGCAAAGATTACAGCTTCCACACAACCCTAGAACCCCAAAGTCATGTTTTTGGACGCTACCGCGTTCGCCTCACTCAAGTCGATCCCTATCCCAGCCTCAACCCTCAACCCAATTCAAAACCCGCTGCTGTCACGATTGAAATTGAGGCGATCGCACCCAACTAACTCCAAAACATAGCTGCTTAAAACGAATAAAAGACTATAGAGATCGCATCCATGACACTCCTCAGCTCCACGATTGAATCATCACAATCTGCGAGCAAAGCGAGACCGCATCATGGAAGTTTCGACGGGCTACCTTCCGCAGGCAGTCTTCGCCCCTGCCGATCAAGGTCATCCTGCCCCGCGTGTCTTTATCTCGCCCCAGCGCTACATCCAAGGGCGAGGTGTTTTGCGGAGTGTTGGCCGCTACCTCTCCCTATTGCAGGCAAAACGAGCAGGCCTGCTGATGTCGCAACGCAGCAGTCGAAATGAAGGAGATTTATTACTAGCCGGACTGCGATCGGCTGGTGTTGATGCTGTCGTCAGCACCTTTCAGGGCGAATGTACAACCGATGAAATCACCGCTCACACCACCGCTTTTTCCAAAGAGCGAATCGACTGCGTGATTGCTGCGGGAGGTGGGAAATGTATCGATACCGGTAAAGCGATCGCGTTTCGGTTGGGGATTCCTGTCGTTGTCGTCCCGACCCTTGCCTCCAACGATGCCCCCTGTTCTGCGCTCTCTGTCCTCTACTCCCCTGAGGGAATTTCTCAAGGCGTCGAGTTCTATCCCAATAGCCCAGCCATCGTGGTTGTCGATACCGACATCATTGCCGCAGCGCCCGAACGCTACCTTGTGGCTGGGATGGGTGACGCGATGGCGACTTGGTATGAGGCGTCTGTCTGTCTTCGTAATCCGGCGGCTGTCACAACCGTGGGCGCTCGTCCCACCTTGGCTGCATGTGCGATCGGTGAAGTCTGTGCCCATACCCTCTTTCAAGAAGGCTGTGCTGCCGCTGCGGCTGTTGCCTCCAAAACGGTCAACGACGCCTTGGAGTCAGTGGTAGAAGCAAATACCTTACTTAGCGGGCTGGGCTTTGAAAGTGGTGGGTTGGCCGGCGCTCATGCTGTCGCCCAAAGCTACACAGCGATTCCCCATGTGCGTGCCAACTACCTTCACGGCGAAATGGTAGCGATGGGGACTCTTGCTCAACTGATGATGGAATCGCGCCCCAAGGAAGCAACACGAGTTGCCGAGTTTTTTGCTGCTGTTGGGCTGCCGATTCATCTTGGTCAACTCTCGCTAAGCAGTAGCGACACCCAAGCTTTAGAGATCGTTAGTGAAGCTTCATTAGGCTTCCCTTTTGTCGGTAATATGCCAATGAAAATAACACCAGAATTTGTGAAATCTGCAATTCTTGATGCTCATCACCTAGGACTCAGTATACCCGAGCAGATCGGAGACAGTGCTTATCGACATCTACAGGGCTAAACCCAATTCCCATCAGATGAGGGCAATACAAAGATCGCTTAAAACTGAGCTTGTCTTAGGCAAAGGGTATGGTGTTGTCTTGAATGATTGTCACGAGGCTCGTTGATTACTTGGATCCTACTCCGGCTGCCGCGATCGCGAAAGCCTGTTGACGGTGTTTGCGCAGGGTTTCGACTGGCAGTGGGCCGCGCAGATGTTGCCAAGGTAATGGTGCTTCAGGCTCCCAGTCTTGGAAAACGTAAAAATCCAGCGGTGGTAGTGTTCCTTTCAGCTCCTTGAAAGCGCGACGGTAGCTACCCAGCGATTCACCGTAGTGACGCACTCGTTCTAAAAGAGAACTGAGGCGGCGATCGCCTCTGGAGATCAGCGCTTGAATCACGGACCAGCTATAACTTTCAGGCCGAAATTCGATGCCCTGTGGCCGTAACTGCTTCTGCAAAAATTGCAACCGCTTCTCCGCTTTTGGCGATACGCCCTGCCATTGGAATGGCGTCTGGGCTTTGGGAACAAAGGTGCTGCAACCATAGCTGAGCCGTAGCCCCGGTGCCGCTTTCTTCAGCCCTTTCAGCATCTCTGCGGTTGCCAGCAAATCATCTTCCGTTTCGGTCGGGACTCCCGCCATACCGTAGAGTTTTAGCCCTTGTAGTCCACCGGCTTTGGCATTGACTGCCGCTTCTGTAATCTCAGCCTGAGCCAGCTTTTTGTTGATCACTTGGCGGAGTCGTTCTGAGCCACTTTCCACCGCGATCGTCAGTGACTTCGTGCCGCGCTGCGCCAAAATACTGGCAAATTTTTCAGTGACCGTATTGGTTCGTACTGAAGCCACACTGAGGCGAACATCGGTAAATTCTGGCTGTCCTAACCGGTCCAGTAAGGCCGGAAATTCAGGATGCTGCGTGACCGAAGCACCCAATAGACCAATCCGCTGCGTTGCCGTCAATCCGCGAGCGATCGCAGGTTGCAGTGATTCCTCAAGGCTGGCGGTACGGAATGGCAGGGTCAGATAGCTGGCGAGGCAAAAGCGACACATCTCAGGGCAGCTACGCACCACCTCGACCATGTAGATGCTTTCCCAAGCAGCGCGAGGTGTCACTACCGTTGAAGCGGAGAGAACATTACCGCGATAGGTCTGCTTCTCGATTTGGACTGGAATGTCGTTATCGATGGGTTGGATCGTGGCGATCGCCCCATCTGCCGCCTCATAAATCGGTTCGTAAAGCGCCGGAATATAGAGCCCTGGAACTTGAGCCAGTTGTCGGAGCTTTTCTGCTCGTGGGCGATCGCGTAGGGGTTGATAAGCGTCGATAAACGCGTCGAGCAGCACTTCACCATCCCCGACCAAGATCACATCGAAGAAATCAGCAAAGGGCTCCGGATTTGCCGTCAACGTTGGGCCGCCCCCAAACACGAGCGGATGCTCATCGCCACGATCGCGCGATCGCAGGGGGATGCCCAACTGCTCCAGCATCGCCAGAATGTTGACGTAGTCCAGCTCCCAGGACAGCGAAAAGCCCAGGAGTTCCGGCTGACGGGGCAGGGGTTCTGCAATATCTGTAAATAGGCGACTGACCTGCAGATCCGATCGCGCTGCAAGCGTTGCCCAAACAATCTGGAAACCAAGGCTGGTAATCCCGACGCTGTACTCGTTCGGGAAGGCAAAAATCAGCGGCACCGCATTGGCGATCGGTGTGGCCGGCTCAAACAACAGCGTTTCGTCAGCAAAGACGCTGCTTGCAGTTGAACTCATGACCAATCCGTAACGGCACGCCAAGCAAAGCGAGGCAAAGCCAGCATCCGTCGCCAGCGCCAAGGCTCTTGGATTAGTCGCCAAGTCCATTCCAAGTTGAGCTGTTGCAACAGCCGGGGAGCGCGTTGCTTTTGACCCGACCAAACATCAAAGCTGCCGCCAATGCCCATCCAAATCGACTGGGGCGAGAGGTGGCGATGTTCTCGAATCCAAAACTCTTGGCGGGGCACTCCTAGACCGACCGGAATTAGTTGCGGTTGCTTCGTTTCCAAATCTCGCAGCAGTTGCGATCGCTCGTCATCACTAAGAAAGCCATGCTGGACGCCAGCAACTTTTAGCGTTGGATATTGTTGCTGCCAAACTTGTGCTGCTGCCGCCGCTACACCGGGCGCACCGCCAAAGAAAAAGACTTGCCAGCCTAAACCCGCTGCTTGGCAAATCAAATCTGCTGCCAGCTCAATGCCGGGGCTGCGGCGCACTTTTCTGCCGCGTAGGCGCAGATACCAAACCACCCCAGCCCCATCAGGAATGACGAGATCGGCTTCGCGGATCGCCCGCCCTAGCTCTGGATCCTGCTCTGCCTGCATCGCCATTTCGGCATTGATCGTGATCACATGAGCCCCTTGCCCTTGACTCATGCGATCGCCCAACCAAGTGGGATAGTCCGCGCAGAGATCGACGGGAAGCTGAAAGACTTTGTGACGCTGGCGATCGGGCACGGAAACCAAAGGCATGGAGGCCATCCTGGACAAGGGCTGTTCGCTCCGGACAGATTTTGGGAGGATCAGACGATTACACGTTAATTCTAGGGAGTGAAGCGATCGCTTCGCTGCCACTGGAGAGCCATGACCCCCGCACCTTCGCCCTCGGTTGAAGCCCAACTCGATCGCTACTACCAGCAAATTCAAGCGGTCATCCTCGAGCGTCAGCATCCGGTTTCGGGGCTGATGCCAGCGAGTACGGCGGTCAATACCCACGGCAACTATCAAGATGCTTGGGTGCGGGATAACGTCTACAGCATCCTCGCCGTTTGGGGTCTAGCGATCGCCTACGGTAAGCACAGCTTGCAGCCCACGCGGGCTTATCAACTGGAGCACAGCGTCATTAAACTGATGCGCGGCCTGCTGTTCGCGATGATGCAGCAGGCGGACAATGTCGAGCGCTTCAAAAACACCCAAGATCCCCTCGACGCACTCCACGCCAAATACGACACACCTACCGGCAGCACAATCGTCGGCGATAGCGAGTGGGGGCATTTACAACTCGATGCCACGTCGCTCTTTTTGGTGATGCTGGCCCAAATGACCAACTCGGGGCTGGGGATTGTCTATAGCTTGGATGAGGTCAACTTTATCCAAAATCTGGTCTGGTACATCGGCCGCACCTACCGCACGCCGGATTACGGCATTTGGGAACGCGGCAACAAGATTAACCACGGCAACGCGGAGCTGAACGCTAGCTCGATTGGCATGGCCCAAGCGGCGCTGGAGGCAATGAGTGGCTTCAACCTGTCTGGGATTGAGGGCGATCAGTCTTCCGTAATTCACGTCATGCCCGATGAGATTGCGCGGACGCGGCTGACCTTGCAATCGCTGCTGCCTCGGGAATCGGCCTCCAAGGAAGTGGATGCGGCCACCCTGAGTGTGATTGGCTTTCCCGCTTTTGCCGTTGAAGATCCGGAGCTGATCGATCGCACCCGCCGCAAAATTGTTGAAAAACTCGAAGGCCGCTACGGCTGTAAGCGCTTCCTGCGCGACGGCCACCAAACGGCGATCGAGGATACGAGCCGCCTCCACTACGAGCCGTGGGAATTGCAGCAGTTCGAGCACATCGAGTGTGAATGGCCGCTGTTTTTTACCTACCTACTGCTCGATGCTCTATTCGCAGGCGATCGCGATCGCGCCCAACACTACCGCGAGCGACTGAATTTTCTGCAGGTACGGCAGGGTGAATTTGGCTTGCTGCCCGAGCTGTACTACGTGCCGTTGGAACGGATTGAGGCGGAGCGGGCCAATCCCCGCAGTCAAGCGCGCCTCCCCAACGACAACATCCCCTTAGTCTGGGCTCAGAGCCTCTACCTGCTGGGGCAAATGCTGGCGGATGACTTGATTGCCCCCGGTGACTTGGATCCCCTCGGGCGTCACCTGCGATCGCAGCGACCTCGGCCCCAACCGCTGGTTCAAATTGCCTTGATTGCTGAGGACGAGGCACTGCAAGCAGAACTGGCGGTGCGGGGCATTGCCAGCCAAACCCCCAGTCAAGTGGCTCCGATTCAGATTCGTAGCGCTGCTGATCTGGCGCAGGTCTATGGCCAAGTAGGCCGCAATACCAAGCTGCGCTTGACGGGTCGCCCCATTCGTCGTCTGCGCAGCCTAAGCACGGCGAAGGTCTACCGTTTGGCCGGTGAACGGGTTGTTTTTCTGCCAACCTTCCTCGATCAGCGGCAGTCCTATCTGCCCTTGGACTACACCCTGCTAATCGACCAGTTCAAGGGCGAATTACGGTACATCCAGCGCAACTGGGATGCCCTCGGCCGCCCGACCCTGACTTTGTTGCTCACTCACACCATGCTGGAAACGGGGCAGGAAGCGCTGCTCGATCTAATGGCAGAGTTGCAACAAGGCGAATGTAGTGGTGTGGCCATTAAGCTGGGGCCACTGCAACAACTGCTGCGCACTGCTTCGACGGAACGCATCGATAATCTCCACGACTTCCGGTTTGTGGAAGCTGCGGTGCAAGATGGGCAACCCCTACAGCAGTACTGGCTCCAGCATGATCCGGCCTGCGATCGCCCGCTCAGTCGTCGCCAAGAATTTGATTTGGAAGTTGAGGCTGATGTCGATGTGCTGATTCAGCAGCTGCGCGAGAGCGTCAACCTCTACGAACAGGTAGAGCTGTTGCAGGATTTGCAAGCGATCGCGGGTGAGGCTGCCGAGATTCAACTCCACAGCGATCGCCTGCCCGTCAGTCTCACAACCTTGCTGGAAGAAGTCTATGAATGTGGGGCACAACTACGGCTCTGGGGCGTGGTGCGTCGGGCTGCCGGTTTGCTGGGACGAGTGGATATCAGCCTGGCGGATGCAGTGACCGATCTACTGGTGCGGCAAAAGCAAATTGCAGTCGGCAAAGCCTACAGTCGTGATTCCTTGATTGCGGAGCCACTGACCACACCGGAACTGCAAGAAAAAATCAATCTCTACTGTCGTGAAGATATCCGTGAACGGGTTTTGACCCAAGAAATTTTGGTTCACCTCAATGTCTTGGTCAAGAGTGACCCCGATCAATTCCGAGGCTTCCTAACGCTGCGTGTCGGCTATCTGATCCTGTTGCTAACCAGTGACTTAGCGCAGGAACGAAAACTGACCCAAGATGAAGCCTACGAGCAGTTGATGCAGTTGAGTCCACATGAGGTCAAACAGCGACTGCGATCGGTGATCTTTGGCTTCGATACAGTCAATCAGTTGCTGCGTCAGCAAGAAAGCCTGCACCTCAACACAGCAGTTGCCAACATTGTTTGGCAATTGCCGGAAGCGAGCAGTGAGCCGGAAGAACCCGCTCAAAAAAACTGGCATCTACAACGGCAGCGAGAAGGAGCTCTCAATCGCGTTCCGACTCGTTTTTATCCGTGTGTTTGGGAGGTGATGTGTCACTGCCGGGGCTTGGTGATTGGTGATAAGTTAGAGCGCCGCAATCGTCTCGATAGTGATCCATTACTGGCAGAAATGACACCGGGCGAAAAGAACTTTGCGCTCTACATCGAGCATTTGCTCAACAAGATCGATGCGCCGGAATATCGGCAGATCACGATTGAAGCGCTGATGAGCTTGCATAGCTTCTTCGAAGATAATCCCAGCCTGCGACTAGAGGATTACATTGTCCTGGATGTGTTGGTGGGTCATGCTGTGCGCTTGGCTTGGCTTGCGGATCATGCTGACCGTAGCGATCGCTATGACGAAGATAAAGCTGCTGCTTGGCGGCAGTTCTATCAGCGATCGCCCGAGCAATGTCGTCGCTTTGTGGTTGAAGCCGTGCGCTTCTTGAGCGAGACAAAACAACCGGCATCTCCGGCTGAACTCCCTCGCTGAGCCCAGAAGATGGTTTGGGTTAGATGGCGACTATTGTTTCGATTGAGAAAGTCATCAGACGGGAAGCAACAGGCTTAAGCCCTTTGTTGTAAAGGATCATCATCGCAATCAACCCATGAAAAATCCCCATCTCGCAGAGGACGTGAACGACAACATTCTGTCTTGAGATGGGGACTGTTTGCGGGCGATCGCGGATGCTTAATTAAGCAGCGATCGCGGGCTCTTGGTAGGGAACAAAACTCTTTTTCGTCACTCCGCAGATCGGGCAGGACCAATCCTCTGGAATGGCTGCGAAGGGTGTCCCGGGTGCAATGCCAGAGTCCAGATCGCCTTCAGCCGGATCGTAAATGACAGAGCATTGCAGGCAAATCCATTTCTGAGTTGCCGGATTTGAGTCTGCGGGCGCTTTGCTCGCGGTGCCACTTTCTAAGGCTTGCAGGGCAACGCCGTACTGCTTGGCATGGTACTCCTCGATTGGGGTCAGCAGGCCAAAGTTTTTGGCAGCCGTTTTGAAGATGCCGGCATGCTCGCGAGACTCTTCCTCTTGCTCCTTGAATTCCGCCGCTGCACTAGCGTCTCTCTCCGTCACGGCTTGGGCATAGAACTCGGGGTACATCGTTGTGAACTCGTAGGTCTCCCCTTCGATCGCCAGTTCCAGACAGCGAGCTGCAATCTGTTTCTTCTCCTCTTCGCTGAGGCTTTCTGGATTGGCAACGACTAGTTCTGGGTGGAGCAGACGGAAGTGGGCGAAGGCATGCTCAGTCTCTTGATTAGCGGTTTCTCGGAAGAGTTTGGCGAGATCGGTGAGACCCAATTTTTTGCAGACATCTGCGAAGAAGAGGTACTTGCGGTTGGCCATCGATTCACCCCCGAAGGCAGCTTCGAGGTTGGCCAAGGTGGTGGGGTTGGAGAGGTCCATTCGGTGACAGGTGCCAGGTAACAACTTATCTAAGAATAAGTCTTAGATAAAAAGCTGTCAAACCTAAAACTAAAAAACATTGAGATCTGAGTCAAATCTAGGAGAAAGGCTAGGATGGAAGAGCCCCTGATCTGCCTGCTCTCGGTTCTATGTCTGCCTCCTCAACGCCCTCGGTCTCTATCCGCGATCGCTTGCAACAAGCGGGTTTGCGGGTAACGCCACAGCGATTTGCGGTCTATGCAAACCTGCTGGGTCGCCATGACCATCCCACGGTCGAGACAATCCTGCAGGACATCAATCAAGAGTTGCCGATGGCGTCTAAGGCCGCTGTTTATGGCGCACTTTCGGTACTACGCGAAGTTGGCCTAATTCGGGAAGTGCTGCTCGATGAAGGGATTACCCGCTACGACGCGCGCACGGAGCCACACCATCACTGCCGCTGTGAGAGTTGTGGGGGGATTCAAGACTTGGACTGGACAGCGATCGCCCCGATTGATCTCAGTGCTGTGCCCGCAGGCTTTCGTCCCGATCGCTATGAGGTCACGATTTTAGGCCAATGTGCGGCTTGTGCTACATCCATTCGCAAGCCTAAAAACTAGCCTTAGAGTTTTTCCAGGAATTTCGAGAGCGCCGCATCGTCGAGCCAGCCAGTATAGGCAGCGTAGCGACAGCAATCACGGCCCGTTGCAGGATCTGGGCTACTGACAAAAATATGTTGTACCCGCAGCGGATTCAGCCAGCGCCAAATTTTGACCCCGTCGGGTTGGCTCTTCAGCACCGCTGCCTTAGCAAAGTTCCGGTGGTTGCACTCGGTGAGATTAAGGCTGCGGAGTTGAGCGATGAGGGTACCAGCGCGATCGCGAGGACGGGGCGCAATCGAGGGCTGTTTCCAGAATTGAGCGATCGCATCAGCGACTTGAGGATGGGATTTCAGGCGCGCGTGGGAAATATCTTTCAGCGTAACCAGCGTGGCTCGCTCAAACTCTGAACCGTTGACTGGCACGAGGCCATCACTATAGTCGCCTAGGTCACTGACGATTGAAGCCGTGGGGATTTGAGCCGCGATCGCTTCAGCCAAAGGACGACGGTTTCGCCCTAAATCCTTGGCAATACTCGGCAATCGACCGAAGGGGTCGAGCAATCGACAGACATCTGAACCACTGACTGGCGACCCAACTAGCACCAAGCTATGGGTGCGGTCCCACCACTCACGATGACGGCTGAGGACTTCCAGCCAAATCAACCCACCCATGGAATGCCCTAGGAAACGCAGGGGCCGATCCGGATATTGCGCGATCGCCTCGAGAACGACTGCTTCCACACTCTGGATCAGAGGTTCGATCGCAATCCAAGTGCGGAATCGCCCTAAATTCGGCGCGTAGACCTGCGAGTACTGCGGCGCGATGCTCTGGGCCATCTGCTGAATGGGGTACGAGCGATCGTCCCAGCCATGTTGGGCAAAGAGGAGAAAAGGGGTCTCACGATCGGGGTGATCCACGGTGGTCGTCCGAGCCTGATCCATCGTAGGGTCGATGGGGAGAACGATCCCACTCTAACGATCGCGATCGGCTCTCTGAGAACGTTGCAAATGCGATCCGCTTCGGAAGCTTCTTATCTATTCAGGAATCATTGAAAAGATGTTGAGCGATTGCCGCTCAACATCTTCCTTCTTCGCTCCCAAGAGTTGGAGGGTGAATCAGCGATCGCCAGTTCAGGCTTAGAAGCTAGCAAAAGCGACTTGGCAGGCAGAATTCATCAATTCAGCATCAGCAGGAGTTGAAGGGGGCTGCCCATTCAGGAAGCCCTGCTGGCAATCGGCTACTGCTTGATAGGTTTGTCCTTGGTAGCCAAAGGCAAATTTGACTTGACTGCTATTGATAGGAGCAACCGTTCCGTAATAAAGCGTGTAAGCACTGTTGGGCACTGAAACGTAGGTCACGTTGCTGCTGATCGCATTGTCTATCGAGCTGCCAATAATCGCAGCACTCGTGAGAGTTGTGACCCCCCAAACAGCAGCGTTAGCCCCCCACCAACCCCAAGGTGGACTGCTCCAACCACCGTACCAACCGTAGCCGCCCCAGGGCCGTGCAGCGACCCAATTGTTGTTTACCCAGGCTGGACGAGTATTGATGTTATTGATATTAACTGGGCGATTATTAATAATGACGTTTCCAGAATTAATCGGTCGGTTGTAGACTGGCTGATTAATCACAGGACGATCGAAATTATCGCGTTGCCAATTGGGCTGATCTACCGGTCTATCAAAGTTATCGCGTTGCCAGTTCGGTTGTTCGACTGGACGATCTGGAAAGTCAGCGGGGCGATCGATCGGCCGACTAAAGTCTGGTCGCCCCCAACCCCCAGGTCTGGCTTGGAGAGGTAGAGCCAGACCAGTATTCACCATTAGTGCCAGACCAAAGCATGCCAGAGCCGTTTTCATTGTTGCTGCCTGTTTGAGTTCAACTGGCTGGCCGGGCCAACAGACCTAATACTCTGCTCACCCCTCTGAACTCACTCTAATTTCTGCACTCTCGGAAGAAGCAGTCCGTTACGAGTTCTTTAACTTGGCCGTGGGGGATTCACAGCTTTAGTAATAACAATTTGTTAAAAACAACTGGCGACAATCTGTGTAATTACAGTTTTCAGTAAAAAGATGCTATGAAGCTGAGGGGTGCGATTGCGGTCTTCCCTGCTTGTCGACCGGTAATGGGATCAACTATCTGAGTGAGTCAGTTCTAAGGCTGTACAGGCAACCAGAGCTGCGGCTTGCTGGGCTGCTTTGATCGATCGCCCGACCCCGCTGCCCAACTTCTCGCCACGAAACCAGACCTCAGCAGCAAAAGCTGCTGGATCGCCACAGGCGTCACTGCGCTGCTCAGTACGGTATTCCGGAAGTTCTTGATAGCGCTGTAAGGTCCACTCTTGGAGAGCTGCTTTATAGTTGCCCCGCGTTGGATCTTGGAGCATGGCCGTGGCCCGTTGCTGCAAGTGCGGATCGAGCCAAGAGCGAATTGGGTCAAGATTGCGCTGACTGAGGTACAGCGCCCCGAGCAGAGCTTCAAAGGCTTCCGCTAAGCGGCTTTGCTGACCCGCGCGATCGTTGGCTGCCGTCTTACCCACGCGTAGGACACGCTCCAGGTTATAGCTAGCTGCGATCGCGGCGAGGGTGCGATCGCTCCCAAGTTCTGAACGCAGGGCAGAACAATCGCCCACGGATAAGTCGGGATAGTGACGATCGAGGAAGTCAGCGATCGCTAAGCGCAGCACAGCATCCCCCAAAAACTCCAAGCGATCGTAGTGGTCCTCAGCGGCGCTGGGATGGGTCAACGCCCGATCGATTTGCTGCCAATCCAGCTCTGGCGCGATCGTCAGAGGCAATTTAGTTAGCAACCGCTGCAGTTGCTTGAGGCGCTGCGGTTCGACTGCGATCGCTGAATGGGAATGAGAAACTGTCACAACCGACAAGGAATAAAGTAGGGAAAGCAGGACATAAGCCGGGTTCTGTTCTCTGTCGAAGACAGAGGGCAGTTATCTCTCTGGGATGGCTATTACTAGCCACCTCTAGCGGTCCATAAACGGAACAGGTAAAAGACCAACCGTTGTCCCTCCACCTTGCTCCCAACCGGGGTTTACCGAGCCAACACCTCTCGATGTTGCTGGTGCGCTCTTACCGCACCCTTGCACCCTTACCTGTGCCTGCAAGCAGGCCATCGGCGGTATGTTTCTGTGGCACTCTCCTCACGGTCACCCGCACTGGGCGTTACCCAGCAAGTCTGGTCTTTTGGGAGCCCGGACTTTCCTCAGCCCATAACCGAAGCCTGAGCCGCAACTGCCTCGCCTCCTTTCCCCGCTTCTAGTGTGCGAGTTTGTGCCGGAGCTTCTGGAGCATTCGGCTAGCTGGAACGGCTGAACGGGTTTGTTCCTTTGACCTGGGCACAGAGATTTACCTCAGTCATTCTTGATCTCGAGGCTACGATCGCTGCCGTTGGTAAATCACCAAGAGGATGATAGTCAGCAGCAGGTAACTCAGAATGCCGATAGTCACGGAAGGTAGGTCTGGGCGCGAATCTTGGTGGGTTAGCAGCAGAGCGAGTCCTGGATTACGCATGGCGGTGACGATGGCGACGGTCGTTTGCTGAGTTGTCTCACGACCGGCAAGAACCTGACCCAGCCCTAGCGACAGACCGATCAGGGCCAACATGCCTACAAAAGCAATGCCGTTGTTGACCAGAAATTTCCAGATTAGCGGGGCAGTCTTGACTAGAATTAGCAAGCTGAGGATGACCAAGATTAGTTGGGCGATCGCCACCACCCGAGGCTGCCAGCGCGTGGCGGTGGTTGGTGACAGGGAACGCCACAGCATCCCAGCCAAAACGGGCAACACCTGAACACCAAAGACCTGTCCTGCCACCGTTAGAGCCGATAGAGTCCAGATGCTGGCTCCAAAAGCTGCCGTGAAACCGTAGACAAAAATCGGGACTGTGACGATTGCAAGGATCGCGGCACCTAGTTGAATCCGAATAGCCAGCAAATGCTCTCCGCCGGCTTGAGCTGCCCGCTGTTGAGCGAGGGGCGCACTAGGACAGACCAACATCAACGCGATCGCTGCGATTGCAGTCCGCTCAACAAAAGGCAGGAGTATCGCGAGGAGTCCAGCCCCCAGCAAGGGCAGCAGCACCGTTGTCCCCAACAGCGATCGCAGTACGAGAGCACGTTGGGTCTGGAGGCGGATCAAGGCAGAGAAGGATATCTGCGAGCCCAAGCCCACCATCATCGTGATCACCGAGGCCGAGATCAAGACTGGAATGATTGAATCCACGGCCTTCCTTTGGGCGATCGCCCGTATCCAGCTGGTATTAAGGGGTCAGTGGTGGGGCTGTTGCCCAGACCTACCTTTGATCTTGGCAGTCCTGATCACTCGGCAGCAACTAATAACCGTGCTGCAAAATCATTGCGACCCCGTTCTTTGACGCGGCGCACTGCTTGATTGGCCACTCGGAATAATTGCTCGGGTGTGTGTTGGGGCTGCGGAATCACTGTGGCAATGCCATAGCTGAGAGTTGGCAAGACTGGTAAGTCTGCCTCGCTATTGGCCAAGCGCTCTTGGAGCTTAGCCACAACAGCGATCGCTCCAGAAGAATCCGTACTAGGGAGCAGCAAGACGAACTCTTCACCGCCGAAGCGAGCAACAAAATCTTGATTCTGGCGGATGCCAGTTTTGAGAGTTTGGGCAACATGTTTTAGACAGCGATCACCCTGTTCATAGCCAAAGCGATCGTTGACAGTTTTGAACAAATCGATGTCTGCCACAATCAGCGAAAGTGACTGTTGCTGGAGTAATGCCGTTTGCCAGAGTTCGGCAAAGGTTTCATCAAACGCCCGACGATTAGGAATTTGAGTCAGTGTGTCGGTGTAGGCCAGCTTATGCAGCTCAACATTGACGGCTTGAACGGACCGATAGAGCTGGGCTTGTTCAATCGCGAGCCCCAACTGAACCGCAACCGATTCCAAGAGATCAATCTCATCACGATTCCAGTGATGATGGCTGCTGTAGTGAGCCAAGCTGATTAAGCCATTCGGGCGATCTTGGGCGGAGGTTCGCACCAGTAGCAGTGATTGGGGAGGCTCTACAGTCGGAATCACCTCGGACTGATATTGGTCAAAAGTGATCGCATTGTCTTGTTGTAAAGCCTGCTGGACTAACGCATCGGGTAACTGCCATTGGATGGAACGATGGATTTGCTCGGGCCGCACGTAATGCGACATCGAACAGATGGTTGAAGCATCCGTACAAGTGCTGATTGAGCAGTGATCAATTTCTAGGGTTTCACCCAATTCCTGCGCAGCAAGTTGGCAAATTTGATCGAGATCCAAACTGCTTCGCACCAAATTGCCCAGCCGCCGCTTAAAGCGTGCCAGGCTCCAGCGATGCTCCGCTTGATAGAGCGATCGCCGCAATTCCAGCTCACGAATCACCTGGCGGCTGAGGATTCTGAGGGCTTGCTGTTGCAGGTCATTCAGATGACGGGGTTTGCGGTCAATGACACAGAGGGTCCCGAGAATTTGTTCGTCATCCGTAATCAAAGGAGACCCCGCATAGAAGCGAATATGTGGCTCCTGGGTTACGAAGGGATTGTCGACAAAGCGAGGATCAGCCTTGGCGTCTTCCACGATGAATAAATCTTCTTGCTGAATCGCGTGGCCACAAAATGATGTGGAGCGCGGGCTGGAGTCATCCTCGAGGCCAACTCTGGATTTAAACCATTGGCGATCGCGATCAATCAAGCTGATCAAAGCGATCGGTACCTCACAAATCGCCGCAATCAACTGCGTCAGGTCATCAAAATGTTGCTCGGGCGGCGTATCAAGGATGCCATAGCGATAGAGCGCTGCCAGACGCTGCTCTTCAAAACGGGTAGGAATACACTGCAGCATGGGAATCGTTTACCAATCGCTAGTGGCAGGAGTCGTCATCGTTCAAGAGCGAGCAGGAGTCTATGGGTTTACTTGAAAACTCAAGCTGATTTCAACATAACCTTACCGTCTGTTTGAGGGAGAGATGCTCTTATTGGATTGAAACTGTTCAATTAATAAAAGGCGCACATCTAAACTGACGGGGCTCCGTAAGCGAGTCTCCATCTGCTGGCGGATGTCATCCACTAAATTTGCTGAGATCACATCAGGTGGCGCCTCTAATGCAATTTCAAGATGGGTAGTCTGCCCTTGCAACTGGACTCGGATGTCCCGGAGGCGGACGCCTGTCACAGCGCTATAACGACTGCGCAAAACATCTTCTGCAACCGTCACTACTTGGGCCCGGCGAACAGCTGCTTGCAGTGAAAGGCCCAAGGGAATAGTCAGGGTGAACATCGCAAGCACTGCAGCCATCAAACCCTGCCGAGCGCGGGTAAAGGTGCCGTAGTTCTGCCAGAGAAAAACCCCACTGCTTGCCAAAATAATCCCTACCAAGTTGGTGAGGAATAACAGGAAGGAGCCGCCGGCAATGGGGAGAGAACCAAGGGCCAAACCTAACCCCACCACGCTCAGCGGCGGTACCAAGGCCACCGCGATCGCGACTCCAGGCAGTGTATTGGCAATATCGCGCCGACATTGGGCAAGGGCACCAGTCGCTCCCGCTGCCAAAGCAACCCCCAAGTCCAGCAACGTGGGCTGGGTGCGACCCATGATTTCAGAGCCTGGATCGATACTGCCTAAGATGCCGCCGATGATGACGGCAACCGTCACAGTGAGTAGAGCACCTGTGCTCAAAGCGAGGAGCGATCGCTTGAGCAAGCGTCGGTTCCCTGCCACGATCGCATAGCCGATCGCCAAAATGGGACCCATTAGTGGCGCAACAATCATCGCCCCAATAATCGTCGCCGCACTGTTTGCTAAGAGGCCAAAACTGGCGATTGAACCCGACAAGAGCAGCAACAGATAGTAGTCGGAAGTTGGCTCAGCAATTTTCCAAAGACTGCGGTTCAAGACGGGGAGACTGACGGGCCTGCCACCTATCCACTTCCAGCGGCCACTATTACGTTGGACAGCATCCTGAACTCGTCGACGCTGCCGAATCAATTGCCGCCGGGCACCAAAGGACAGCTTCATACTGAAAATAGAATTTAGGGAAGAACCTCAAGGCTGGCCGCTAAGCCTAGGCTGCTGAGCGATTGTAGAAGCTGATCGGCCCGCTGACGATCGCGAAAAATACCAGCTTGCATTCGACCCCGACTATCGGCAAAGGCATCGGGTACTAAGCTGATCAGGCTTTGTTGTTCTGCACTGTTGTGGACTTGGACAAGGAGGCGATAGCGCGGCCCGGAGGGTTCTGCAAGGGCTTGAGGTGGTGGCGGTGGATTGCCACTGCTTGGATCAAAGGAGCGATCGCTCAGTAAGAGCCGTGGAACGCCTGGATCCTCGGGACGGCTGGTGGGAATGGGGGCATTGGGGACCGCCAAACGATCGCTGGAGATCACAGGTGTTGCGATCGGTGGTGCGGCTTCTAGTGGTTGAAGAACACGACTGGGGGGTGGTTGGTCTAGCCACGCTGTGTTGGACTGCGCCCAGCTTGGAGCTGGCAAGCCTAGCAAAGCGATCGGTAGTAACCAACCCGATATCCGCATCGATCCACTTATGAGGGCACTTTAAGCTATCGCATTCTGCAGACGAGACAAGCAGCACAGGGGTTCCACTCTGCAACCTGTAAAGTAAGGGTCGAGCGATCGCTAGATGAATTCATTTAAATATTGCTGAGTGAGCTCCGAGTCGCTTTCAGGGGAGATTGTCGATGTCGAATAGAAGAGGGCAAGCACTACGGCCAGCGGTGGGCGATCGCAGTCCCTCCTTTGCTGAAAATTATTCGTTTCTCAGGGATTAAGACTGGCGCCGCCAATGTTCCAGTTGCCGCCGCACCCGATCATCCAAGCGGCTTCCGAGGGTTTTAGGTTGGTGTTTGCGCCGTTGCTGGGCTTGCCACTGGCGAACTTTTTGAATTGAAGCTTCGACATCGAGAGCCAGTCGATGGGTCGACATCCACTCGGCACCAAAGCCAATCACTGTCAGTTGCTGGGCGCGATCGCTGGTGGCAACAATGACCCGCTGACGGGCAGTCCGCAAGGCGTCACGGTGACTCGCACAGGTCATTTCTATATAAGTATCAGCCGTCTGCTCTGAGTCTGTGTAGCTGACGACGAGCTGCTCAGTCACTTGCTCCTGTTGACCTGGGGTTGCTCGATATTGAGCATCAAAAACAACATTGGTCAGATAGCCTTGGTAGGCACTGTAATTACTCAGCAACTCAACCAGTTCTGTGCGAGCTGCTTCCAAGCCATGGCGATCGCGCAGTTGCTGTAAGTGTTGCCAAGCACCAATGACGTTGTAGCCATCGACAAGCAGCAGAGCAGACATGATCTGGAGGAGTGGCACTTACTTCGTTAGTGTGACACTTCCGTCACAATCCTCTGCGGTTGATCCTGCCGGTTTCGCTCGCTACATGAGCTAAAGATCCAGACTCAGAGCTGGTTGAGACAGGCTTTTACCGTTTCTACAGATCCTGTCGCTACAACTCGCCCCTGTTGCAAGAGACAAGCCCCATCGGCGGCTTCGAGTTCTTCGAGCCGGTGAGTAACCCAGAGAGCTGTCAAACCGCGATCGCGCACTAATTGTTGAACTTGCTGAACTAAGTCGCGCTGACTGTCGCTATCCAAGAGCGCGGTGGGTTCGTCAAACAGGAGTAATTCACAGTGGCGAGCGATCGCACCAGCGATCGCCACCCGTTGCTTTTGACCACCACTCAAGGCATAGATCGGCCGCCTTTCGTAATGTGCTAGCCGGACGGCTGCTAGGGCTTCAGCCACACGCTCTTGAGCTTGAGTGACCGACAGACCCTCTTCGACTAATCCAAAGGCTACATCCGCCCCGACAGTAGGCATCACCAATTGATGATCGGGATTCTGAAAGACAAACCCCAAGGGGCGATCGCAGGCGATCGTGCCGGATTGCAGCGGCAACAGTCCAGCAATCAGGCGCAGCAGCGTTGATTTACCACTGCCGTTATCCCCCAACAGCATCCAGAACTCGCCCCGGGGAATTTGGAGATCGCAATCCTGGAGGATGAACGAGTCGGGCGACCAGCCAAAACTGAGCGATCGCACGTCAAGAGCAAAATGAGAAGTGACCGATGGATATTCCAAGAATGCTGAGAGGGCTAAAAGTCAGCTGAGAAGCTTTAGAAATAGTGAAGCAGTCTCAGGGATATCGCCTAACCGAGACTGCTTTGCCGCATCAAGTCACTCAACAAGCTGCGACGCTTGGGGCGATCGCTTGGTGAGTAACCGTTATTCGCCAATCACAGCAAAGCCAGGACGCTTGACCGTGGCACTACCGCCCGACTTCTCGTAGAGCTGGACCGAGGCGATCCCGCTGGTGAGCACTGCCAGCTTCTTCTCAGCCTGGAACTCGCAGTGCAGCTCCAATACGCTTGGCTGGCCGCTGCGCAAGGCCTCAACCACTTGCTGATAGGCCGCCTGTGCAGCTTCTGCTTCTTTGCGCTGCACCGAAACCGGCATGGGCGTGAACTTCAGGGAAATCTCAAGGATGTACATGGAAGCCTGCGAGACACAACGGCAGCGATCGCTTCCAGTATCTCAGATCAATATCCCTCCCCGATGGGAGGCAGCCTGCCTATAATGAGACGACAGTAACGAAACGTTAAGCTGCGACCTCGGTTGCCATAATCATCCATGTTTGTCGCAAACTGCGTTTCTCTGAACTGATATTGCAAATATCTGGAGATTGCTAAGCAATGACGATTGCAGTAGGGCGAGCGCCAGCGGAGCGGGGATGGTTTGACGTCCTCGACGACTGGCTGAAGCGCGACCGATATGTATTTGTGGGTTGGTCAGGGTTGCTGCTGTTTCCCTGTGCGTATTTAGCACTGGGCGGGTGGTTGACCGGGACCAGCTTTGTGACGTCGTGGTACACCCACGGCATCGCGTCTTCGTACTTAGAAGGCGGCAACTTTTTGACCGTAGCAGTGAGCACCCCAGCGGATGCGTTTGGGCATTCGTTGATGCTGCTGTGGGGCCCCGAGGCACAAGGGAACTTCGTGCGTTGGTGCCAGTTGGGTGGCTTGTGGAACTTCGTAGCACTGCACGGCGCCTTCGGCCTGATTGGGTTCATGCTGCGTCAATTTGAGATTGCGCGGTTGGTGGGCGTCCGTCCGTACAACGCGATCGCCTTTTCGGGTCCGATCGCAGTGTTCGTGTCGGTGTTCTTGATGTACCCGTTGGGTCAATCGAGCTGGTTCTTCGCTCCGAGCTTTGGCGTGGCAGCGATTTTCCGGTTTTTGTTGTTCCTGCAAGGGTTCCACAACTGGACCTTGAACCCATTCCACATGATGGGCGTGGCCGGGATTTTGGGTGGGGCATTGCTGTGCGCCATTCACGGTGCGACGGTGGAGAACACCCTGTTCGAGGATTCAGAGCAATCGAACACCTTCCGGGCATTTGAGCCGACGCAGGCCGAAGAGACGTACTCGATGGTGACGGCGAACCGTTTTTGGAGCCAGATTTTCGGGATTGCGTTTTCGAACAAGCGGTGGCTGCACTTTTTCATGCTGTTCGTGCCGGTGACGGGCTTGTGGATGAGCTCGATCGGGATTGTAGGTTTGGCGTTGAACCTGCGGGCGTACGACTTCGTGTCGCAGGAGCTGCGGGCCGCTGAGGATCCGGAATTTGAGACGTTCTACACGAAGAACATCTTGTTGAACGAAGGGATTCGGGCCTGGATGGCACCGCAAGACCAACCGCACGAAAAATTCGTCTTCCCCGAAGAGGTTCTGCCTCGCGGTAACGCTCTCTAGGCATTTTTCTCTAACAGGAAAGATTTTTGCTCAACGGCCTCCCCAAAGGAGGTCGTTGCCGTTAGGATAGGGGGCGTAAACCTGTTGTAGTTGCGCGGAGGTGGTGCCCTCATGGTGGAATGTAGTAAAACCTTGGGTCTGATCGTTGGAGAAAGCCGGCTGTGAGCCGGAACCGTCCTCTGAGCACGATTCCCAGTAATCTTTAAGGTCTGGAACCAGACTTTAGTCGGAGAGTTCTTCCGGCAGCCAGGTTCCGACGTCATAGACCCGACTAGACCGCTCCTTGTCATCTGATAGGGAGCGGATAGTTTTTTGAGCAATTATCAACTCATCAATTCCGTAGCAAAAAGCACGAGATTACTCGTCTCAAGTCGCTACTTTTAAATGCACCTCGTGTTGACTTCAGATCTGTATGCCAAGACTTCGTTGGACTTCGTACCTCAAAGTGTTGGTGATTAGCCTGATTGCGGGCACCCTGTCCCCAGTCGTGGCGAGCTTACCTTCGCAAGGGACTCGTCCATCGTTGGCTCGAAGCATGGAGATGAACTCAGTGTTGAGTGCAGCCGAGATTCAGACTCGCCTATTGCGATTACCGGCTTGGCGTCTAGACGGACAAAGTATCGTCTGCGATCCCCGTTTCGCGGGGTTTCCAGAGGCGATCGCCTTCTTAAATCGCTTGGTGGAGCCAGCGGAAGCTGCAGGGCACCATCCGGATTTAGAAGTCTCCTACAACCGAGTCATCATCCGTCTAACTACGCACGATGCCGGAGGTTTGACCGACCAAGATTTTTCCTTGGCTGAAAAGATCAGCCAACTGTGAGCAGGGTCAATTCGTGAACTAGCACGGCATCGCCCCCTTCCCATGGTTGACTAGGCGACATATAATGAACCGTGAAGTTCTGCGGCTACCTTGTAAGTAATCCCAAACTTCTAACTCCCGGTGTGAGGATTGAGTTCATGAAAAATCTGTTCAAGGTCATGTTGGCTGGCCCTCTGGCCGCTAGCGTTGCTTTTGCAGGCGCAGCCCAAGCGGAAAGCCTGAACCGCGACACGATTAATCAGGTCAACGCGATCGCTAATGAAGAGCTGCCTGCAGCCCAAGTCACTTCGATCACTCAGCTGAGTGATGTCAAACCGACCGACTGGGCTTACCAAGCACTGCAATCGCTGGTTGAGCGCTATGGCTGTATCGTTGGTTATCCCGATCGTACCTACCGTGGCAGCCGCGCCCTGACTCGCTACGAATTCGCTGCTGGTCTGAACGCTTGTTTGGACAAAGTCATTGAATTTGCAGCTTCAAAAGAGGATCTCGACACCCTCAAGAAGCTGATGGAAGAGTTCCAAGCTGAACTCGCAACCCTGCGCGGCCGGGTCGACAGCCTCGAAGCTCGTGTGACCGAACTGGAAGCAACTCAGTTTTCCACCACCACCAAGCTACAAGGCGAAGTAATCCTGAGCTTGGATCGGGCTTTTGGCCCCAGCGGTCTCGACACCGGTACCTCCTTCTCGCAACGGGTTAGTCTCAACCTCAATACCAGTTTCACTGGTAAAGATTTGCTGAAAACGCGTCTGCGTTCCAACAGCATCACCTCTCCTGGCCTACGGGACTTCAATGGTGGCGTGCCTGGCTCAGGCATCATCAGCCCTGCTGCTGCCCTCGATTACGACAACGCCACCAACGCACCTAACGCTAATTTCTTCCTAGACACGTTGCTCTACACCTTCCCCGTGGGCGATGTGAAATTTACTGTGGGTACTTCTAACCTGCAGGTTGAAGACATTCTGTCGACGACTGGCACGTTCTACGCACCCTACATCAGCTACTTCTTCAGTACTCCGATCCCGGGTATCTATGGTGATGCTGATACCACCAACTCTGCTGGTGCTGGTTTCAACTGGCAACTAAGCAAAAGCTTTAACTTTGGTGCTGCCTACATCAACCAAAATGGTCCGACCACAGGTGGTAACCTCGCCAGTGACCCGACTTCGGGTGTGTTCGGTGCTGACTCTCAAACTACGGCTCAGTTAGCGTTCAAAAACGACAGTGGTACTTTCATCGGTGCCCTGGCCTACGCTTACCGGAAAGGTCCTGACCTTGCAACCGATTTGAGCTTCTTGCCTAGCCAGTTTGGTGGTGTTAACTTCGGTACTCCTCGTGCTTTGGCTGGTCTTGGCTTAGGTAGCTCCGGCTCAGACATCGTCAGCACCAACAATATTGGTTTGTCCTTGGGCTGGGCAGTGAGCGATGGCTTCACCATCAGCGGTTCCTATGGCATCAGCTTCGGCAACGGTTTTGGTGCTAACAACACAGTTCAGTCTTGGACGGTAGGCTTCACCTTCCCGAACCTCTTCGCTGATGGCAACGAGTTCGGCTTCGCAGTGGGTCAAGCACCCTACGTGATCAGTGATAGCCGGGGCGCTGCTTTCCAAGACACCGGTAACTTCGCTTTTGAGGTTTACTACAAGCTGCAAGTGACTGACAACATCTCGATCACTCCTGCTCTCTACGCCATCACCAATGCTGGCGGTGGTCTGAGCTTCCCCGATTCGGCTAATGGTGACTTCATCGTCCCCGTGATCAAAACCGTGTTTACTTTCTAAAGCTACGGCACTAGTTAGTTAATCCTTGGGAGAGGGTGGGGTCCGCAAGATCTCACCCTCTCTGTTTTGAGGGAAAGCTGGGTTTTGGGTGACCTCCTTGAGAGAAGTGTTGCAAGTTTTGCAAAACGTTCATGCAGGATGTGTTCCAAAAGACTAGTTTTTTGACAAGGGATTTGTTACCTTACCTTCGTGAGAAGTGATCTAGCCATTTCTCCCTACATGGTGTGAGGTTATCAATGAAACGCCTTTTCTCGGCGCTGCTTCTAGCCCCGGCAATTGCTGGTGTGGCTGCGGGCGCAGCAAATGCTAACGGTTTAAGCACCGAACAGCTCCAAAAAATTGACGCTGTAACTCCCAACGGCATCACCTCCGGTCAGATCACTTCGATCACCGAATTGAGTGATGTCAAGCCGACTGACTGGGCTTATCAAGCATTGCAGTCGCTAGTTGAGCGTTATGGCTGCATCGTCGGCTACCCTGATCGGACTTACCGTGGTAGCCGCCCCCTCCCTCGTTATGAGTTTGCAGCAGGCTTGAACGCTTGCTTGGACAAAGTCATTGAATTTGCAGCGTCGAAAGAGGATCTCGACACCCTCAAGCGACTGACTGAAGAATTCCAAGCTGAGCTGGCGACCCTGCGTGGTCGTGTTGATAGTCTCGAGGCTCATGTTAAAGAGCTCGAAGCTACCCGTTTCTCCACCACGACTAAGCTACAAGGTGAAGTAATCTTCAGCTTGGACGCTGTTGCTAATACTGCTGGCAACGAACGTAACCAAGACGGTGCTGTATCGTTCGGCAACCGCGTCAGCTTGAACCTCAACACGAGCTTCACTGGCAAAGACTTGCTATTGACCCGTCTGCGCGCTCGTAACATTGAGACGATTCAGCAGCGCTTGTCGCCTGGCTTTAATCCCTCGGGCTCGCGGCTCGACTACGACGGTACCGGTTCGCCTGGTGTCCCGAATTCGGCTAATACCTTTTTCCTTGACAAATTGCTGTACCGCTTCCCCGTCGGTGATGTCTCCTTCACTGTTGGTACCGCGGGCGTTCAACCTCAAGACTACGGCCTGAGCGACGCTACCTTCTTCAGTGGCCCTGCGAACACGAAAGCCTTCAAGTATGTCGGTGCAGGTGTTTACGCTGATACTCGTGATGCTGATACCGCTGGTGTTGGCTTCAACTGGAAGGCTAGTAAGAATTTCAGCTTCCAGGCTGGCTACATCAACCGCAACTCTGCTGATGTCTCGACTGTCAACAGTGGTGGTGTCTTTGGCTTCACCCCGACAGGGACTGGTACTAACTCTTGGGATGTGAACGCTCAAGTCAAGTACCAAACTGATAACAACAAGTTCCGAGTTGCTCTGGCCTACGCTCTGCGAAATGGTCGCTACGCCACTGACTTCGGTACCACCAACGCCTTCCAGCCTTTTGGTGCTACCAACTACAACAGCAACAACCTTGCTCTCTCCTTGGGTTGGGCAATTTCTGATGCTGTGACCTTGTCAGCCGGCTACGGCATTGGCTTTGTCAATGAGCAAGGTACGAACCAAAACGCGACTGTTCAGAACTACGCAATTGGCTTGACCTTCCCTAACCTGTTTGCTGATGGCAACGAGTTTGGTGTTGCAGCAGACCAACAACCTTGGGTCAGCAGCGCTTCTAACCGTTCGTCTGAAGACACTGGTTCCTTTGGTGTTGAAACCTACTACAAAATCCAAGTGACGGACAATATCTCCATCACTCCTGGTACTTACGTGTTCAACAACACCAATGGCCAGCAAAACGGTGGAACGACTTACGTTCCCTTCCTGAAAACAGTCTTCCGTTTCTAGGAATCAACTGTTTAGTTAGGGATGGGCGATCGCCCATCCCTAACCAACTCTTTCCTCACCACATTAGCTCTCGCCTGTCGAGAGCTTTTTTATGCTTTTTAGGAGCTGAAGCTGAAATCCTCAATCTCCAGTGGAGAATGGGTGTATAATCAGCTACAGCTGTGTGGAACGATCGCGTGGAGCTGTCCGGAAAGTGTGAATATGCTCTTCTAGCCTTGATTGAGCTAGCCCGAGGGCACAGCAACGGTGAACCACAACAGATCAAACAGCTTGCCGACCGGCAAAATATTCCCGATCGCTACCTTGAACAGTTGCTAGCTACCCTGCGGCGTGGAGGTATTGTTCGCAGTGTTCGTGGGGCTCGAGGTGGCTATCTTCTCGCCCGAGAACCCTGGCAAATTTCGATGCAGGATGTCGTGCACTGCATTGATGGGACTGAAATGCAGCGAACTGAGGCGATCGATCAGCAGTCAGTGACGATTGAACGCCAAATTCTTGTTGATATTAATGTTGAGCTTTGCAAGGCTGTAGAGGATGTTTTGGCTGCCTATAGCTTGCAAGATCTATTAGAAATTCGAGAAAATCGAGCTAGTACAGATTTGATGTATTACATTTGATTTTTCAGATTTACTGGGAACTATCTATTTGTCAATTTAGGCTTCCTCTGATCTTGAGCTGATCGTGATTGTTGAGTACTTAGACTTGCTCCACACTAGGAATGCTGAGCCTAAATGGCAATCTGCCGGCTAAAAGGCTGTTGCGCTCGTTTGAGTATCGACCCTTAGCTTTACAGAATTGGCGATTTGCTACCTACAGCTAGGGTTGTAGGCCATGATTATAAGGACGCCGTCTTCACCCGCTAACCGCTCAGTCATGCGAATCGCTCAGAACATCACGGAACTCATTGGCCGGACTCCTCTGGTGCAGCTCAATCGCATCCCCGTCGCAGATGGCTGCTTGGCCAGAATTGTGGTAAAGCTGGAAAGCTTTAATCCTTCAGCGTCGGTCAAAGACCGGATCGGCATCAGCATGATTCTAGAGGCTGAGCGCAAAGGCCTCATTGCTCCTGATCGCACAACACTGGTAGAGCCGACCTCTGGCAACACAGGGATTGCCTTAGCGATGGCTGCTGCAGCAAGAGGCTACCGGCTGATTTTGACCATGCCAGACACGATGAGTTCAGAGCGTCGGGCGATGCTGCGGGCCTATGGGGCCACACTGGAATTGACGCCCGGGATTGAAGGGATGGCTGGTTGCATTCAGCGGGCACAGGAAATTGTTGCCTCGCATCCTGAAGCCTATATGCTGCAACAGTTCAAGAATCCCGCGAATCCCAAAATTCACCGAGAAACTACAGCAGAAGAGATTTGGGCGGACACCGATGGCACCGTCGATATTTTGATTTCAGGGGTTGGCACAGGGGGAACAATCACCGGGGTAGCGGAGGTTTTGAAGGAACGCAAACCGTCCTTCCAAGCGTTCGCAGTTGAGCCAGCTAATAGTCCGGTGCTATCGGGAGGGCGGCCTGGTCCCCACAAGATTCAAGGCATTGGGGCAGGTTTTGTGCCAGAAGTGCTGGCGACTCAACTGATCGATGAGGTTGTGACGGTAAGCGATGACGAAGCGATCGCCTACGGCCGTCGCTTAGCTCGCGAGGAAGGGTTGCTGTCGGGGATTTCCAGTGGCGCTGCAGTCGCTGCCGCCGTCCAAGTTGCTCGCCGGCCTGAAAATACCGACAAACTGATCGTGGTCATCTTGCCCAGTTTTGGCGAGCGCTATCTCAGCACACCTTTGTTCCAAGAGCCGGAACTGGTTTCAGTTAGCAGCAACGGTTAGGTCTTTTGGCGGATCACTATCAGACGCTGGGTGTTTCCCCCAGTGCCAGCCAGCAGGAGATCAAGCTGGCCTATCGACAACTGGCAATGCAGTATCATCCCGATCGCAATGCCAAAGCCGGACATGATCGTATCGTGGCTATTAATGCCGCCTACGAAATCCTAGGGAACTTGGAAGAGCGGCGGCGCTATGATGCACTGCGAGGTGGCAGCCAGAGCGATGCAACCGATCGTACTGTGGCTGCTCAGGATCATTACCGTCAGCAACGTCGTCGCCAAAGCGATCGGGATGAAGCCGTTGAGCAGTGGCTGAAACGGGTTTACGAACCTGCTCAGACTGCCATTGGCAAAATTCTGCGGCCGTTTCGGGCGGAGCTAACTGCCCTTGCCGCTGATCCCTACGATGACGAATTGATGGCGGCTTTTGAAGCCTATATTGCGCGATCGCGGCAATTGCAGGCACAGGCAGAACGGTACCTGCAGTCCGAACCAGCACCCGCTATGGCCGGGGCGATCGCACGGTTGCTGTTTCAATGTCTGAATCAGGCTAGTGATGCTTTGGATGAATTGGAGCGCTACTGTTTGGGCTATAACGATGATTGCTTGCGGGATGGTCGAGAAATGATGCGTATTGCCCAACGTCTTCGCCAAGAAATGCAAGCGATCGTTCGGCAACAACCTGCTCGGAGCCGTTGAGAAGCTTCAGTAGACCATGGCCGACTACTTTCGTGACCTAGAGCAAACTACAGTGAGTGCCTAAACCCACAAGAAAATTTTAACTAAAAGGAGCGTGTTGTCTGGACAGAGAGCAGGCTCAAAGTAGACCCCGATAGCGAATAAAACTGAGGACAGCTGCCCAAGCACCAAGCGCCACTTTAATCGCTACGAGGATATTCAAAATAGGGATGATCCCGCCGCTAAGGGGTGCTCCCAATTGACCTTGGGGAAGTTCAATTCCCGAGAGTGTCAAGACTGACAACACAATAAAAATTAGGACTGTAACTTTCTCCCAAGTTTCAGCATGCCAACGGTGATAAATGCTTTGCATCGCCTCTGGTGATGAAGTCATAGCAATCAAACCAATCGCTGTTCCACCTGCGACACCAGCTGCAAATCCGCCTCCTGGGCTGAGATGACCACGAATGGCTAGCTCGATACCGACGATTGCAGCGATCGTTGCGCCAAGCTGGGCAAGTAGTCGTGAGGGAGGGTCACTGAATTGATCAATTTTTGTTGATAGAGGTTCGTTCGCTAAAAGATAGCGAACGCCCATAATTGCGATTGTAAAGACAACGACCTCAAAAACAGTGTCGTAGAGTCGATTGCGAAAAATAACGCCTGAGACGGCGTTGATCACCCCAGTATCTTGAACGATTAATTCAACAATCGGAAAAGACTGCTGAGAGGTTGGGTTCGGCAATAGAATAATTTTGAAAAAGAAGAGCAGACCAGCAGCAAGGTAAATCCACTTCATGAGAAAAGACCTTTTTTTGTTGATAATTCTTCGTAAATAACGTCAGTAAGAGATGAAACTGGTTGCATGGTCATAATCTCATAGACTCGCTGGAGTCTGGTTACTGTTTGATAGGCTGGGGAGGAATTTTCCTCCTCGAGCGCTTCAGAGCCTGACTGTAAACAGATCGCATGAATCTCCCTCTCGTGGAGTGCCTTGGCAAGGTTTTCACGATTGGAATAAGAAACAAGCTCTACTTTCATTTGATACTGTTTAAAGATAGTACGGAAGTAATCCATCAGCTGGCTGAAATGGTTGGAGGGACTCGTTTCGAGAGTAGTAATTTCATCCTCGAGAACCCCTAAACGTAAAACCAACGAAGATCGCACTGCGATCGCATAAAGCATGACTACCAGTAATGTGCCGACTAAAGCTTCTGTTGGGGCAACATCAGCTGCTCCTAGTACTGTGTAAGCCAGTGTTGCGATGGCTCCGAAGATACCTCGAATAACTAATGCCCTATAAGGATTAATCTGGCAGATTAACAGTATTGAAGTGAGGGGAAGTAGCGCCATAATGAAGTAAAGATAGCTATCCATGGGTGGTTCTCTGACTCGTTGGACGATCGCTAGAGCAATAGGCAAGAACGTAGCTCAGCATAGTATTCCAAAGTGCTAAAGATAAAATGGCAAGGATAAGTAACGGGAGTTCTCTGGGTCTTTTTAAGAGTAGTCCCAAAATGATACTGATTGAACCTAAGGTGTCGGCAACTGAGAGGTTGTGAAGCTTGAACAGGAGCGATCGCCGGCTGAGGAGAACGGGTGTACCCCAAAGCCAGAAAAAAACGCCGAGGATAATCAAGCAATAGCTTAGAAAATTAATCATGAGTCGCTAAGTCGCTTCAATAGGTGGGCAATCAACATGAATCCAGAGTTGCCAACACTGAGAATAATCACGCCAACCACGCCAATCATCCAGTCGTCTCGCAAAACAGAAACCAGGAGAATAATGACTGCTGTCTTTGTAGAAACACTGGAAAAGGCAAGCATTGTCTGCCAAATATCATCTCCTTTTAGCGATGTATAAAGAGGGACAAGTAAGGTCGCTATCATGATCATCAAGACAATATTTAAAGTCATAAACGCTTCCTCCGCATGCGGTGTACCTCATACCAGCCACTGTCGTTGTATTTAAGAACAATGCTCTTAGGAGTCAGTGTGATCAGAAAAATATCTCGAAACATTAACCGTGGCGATCGCTCAGACTTTATACGTTCAATCACAATCTCTTCTTGGAGATGGGGGTAAAAGATAATTTCAAAAGCTTCCCAATAAGCTTGGATAAATGCTATTAGAACTTTCCAGATTCCAACAAGGATCTCCTTGATTTGTCGGAGTGATATTGATGTAGAGCTATAGGGTAAGAGTAGTGCAATGCTAATACCAATCACGATGTTGATAGGGCTGAAATTGGCTGTTAGCAAAAACCAAATTGTCAGTCTCAGAATGAGGTTTGTAATCATACTGCCACTATGCCAAAAATTACAACTAGACTAATAATCATCACTCCAATCAGATTCTCGAACTGTTCAATCGCTCTGGGCAACTTAATCACCAATCGCCGAAAGATGACTAAATAAGCGATCCATCCGATTACAATCGTCGCCAAAGGTTTCAGGATATTCTCGAGTGTATAAGCTTCATAATAGACAATATTAGCAACTAAGAGCCCCCCTAGTAGAAGTGTCATCGCGATCCAAAATCCTTGTTTCTGAGATAATCGCTCAGTTGAACTCTCTTGCTGATGGGGTAGAAAAATAAACTTAGCAAAGGAGATCGCAGTTCCTACTGCTGCAAGATTCATTCCGATGACTTGCCAAGGCAGTAAATTTTTCATGGTCAGAACCTTAGCCCCAAATCCTGAAAGGAGTGGAAATCCTGAAATTGAGAAGCTGGCAATCACTAAAACAATCCAGATTGAGTTTGGAATCGGTTGTAGTTGAAGCTCTTTGATATTTCGACTGGGCAAAATTCCTGCAATTAAAAAGAGTGCAGCCTTGACTAAACCATGGGAAAGTGCGTAGAGGCCTCCCACTTCAGGGGCTGCCAAAATAAAACCAACCTGAGAAATAGTATGAAAGGCCAAGATCCGTTTGGCATCTTTCTCTAGAACTGCATAGAATACGCCGAGCAAGGCTGTGGCTACTCCAAAGATCCGAATGATTTGATCAACTGCTTCGAACAATAGAGCGCAGCGGACGAGTGGCAGTATCCCTGCTTTAACAACAACACCAGACATTAGGGCTGAAACAGGGGCTTCTGATTCTGAATGAGTGAGCGGTAGCCAGAAGCCTGAGACAAAAATTCCGCCCTTAACGAGCAGGGCCATAAAAATTAAAGCGATCGCTTCTAAAGGAGCATTTTGTAACCCTTGAAAAGCGAAGGAATGATTAGCCTGATAAACCAAGATTGTGCCAACTAGATAAAACAGCATGGCAACATTGCTAACAAAGAGATATCGCAGACCAATCCAGATTGAGCGATCGTTTCGAGGATATGAAATTAATAGAAAGGTCGCAATACTGAGAACTTCCAAAGCCACGTAGAGACTCATAAAGTCTGCACAGGCAAATGCCGCATTGACGCTGCCGTGCAAAATCAAAAGCTGAGTGTAGAAAAAAGCGGTTTTATTGCTTTTCCAGCAGTAGCAAACGACTGCTGTGGTAACCAGGGCATTCGTGAGAATAAAAAATGCAGCTAGAGGATCAAGAATAAGATCAATACCAAATTGATCTAGAAACCTGAAGTCTACCGCTGTTCCTCCAAGAAAGAGCTTTCCTGCATAGGCTGCTGAAGCGATCGCAGCCAATAGGGCTAGTAATCGACTGGTGTTGGGAAGAATATAGGCTAAGAAGCCCAGCAAAAAGGGCGAAAAAATCCAAATCAGCGTTAGCTCTTTCATTGCGTATTGCTGCGCTCAACTTCACTGATTTCTAAGGTGGGATTATTCCTCGATAGCTTCATGATCCCAACTAAAATCAGTGCTTGAACTGAAAAGCCAATCACGATTGCTGTTAGGATGACTGCCTGGGGAACGGGATCGGCATAGGCTTGATTCTGATCGGTGATCAAAATTGGTGTGAAGAGCCCTTCCCTGGCTGCAACAACGACGTAATACGTGATTACACCAGTACTCATCACATCCATTGCAATGACTTTCATGATCAGATTTTTCTTGAATAGAGTCCCAAAAAATCCAATCAGTAGTGTTGCTAGAATCAAGCCCTCTATCACCAGCAAATCTCCGTGGCAATGCAACTAAATATTAATCAAAATAATAACTTGTTTTTTGGTTAAATGAAAAACATTGAAGTATCTATCAAGATATCAATACTCTCTATAAAATCTTTTAAAGAATCAGTCTTCGCTCTTTCAGAATTGCTTTTTAGTTTAGTTGCTTTTAATGAGTATATTAGACTTTGTCAATGAGTTAAAATAATAACAGCAACAAGTTTGTTTTTAAGCATTTAAGCGTTAAAACTCCTATCTGCTTGAGGATGACTTCCCCAAAAAGTACTGTTGTCCTCTCAAAAACAATGGGCTGAAATCAAATAACTTATTAGTCGAAAAATTGCTGCTGAAGGTTCCTTCAACCCTGGTAATAGCTAAGGTCTGCCGCGCCCAGAGCACAGCAGACCTTACCTGTTGAGCGATTAGCCGCCAATGGTTTGGGCAAGGCCAAGGAACAGCGGAATGGCAATCCCGATTGCCACAGGAGTTCCGATCGCGGTGGAAGCCCCGATGTAGGCAGAGGGGTTGGCAGAAGGAATGCCAGCGCGCAGCGTCGGGGGACCGGAAATGTCGGAACTAGAGGCAGCGATGACTGCCAGAACCACAACGCCGCCCATGCTAAAACCAGTTGCGTAGTGCGCAATCATGCCAAGGCCGAAGGCAATGAACCCATGGGCTAGCGGCGCCACGATACTGTAGACGACGTACCACTGAGCTACTTTACGCAGCTCACTAATTCTCGACCATGCTTCCATGCCCATGACCAGCATCAGGATGGAAAGCAGCCCCCGGAAGAGAGGATCGTAGAAACCTTCGTAGACACTTTCTGGACGGGCAAACAGACCCAGAGCAACGCCAAGCAACATTGCTGATAGGGCTGGACCTTGCAGGCTTTCTTCTACAATCGGCCAGATTTTGACCCGATGATCCCCAGACTCTTGCTGAGCATATTCGCGCCGGCTGCTGGGATAGTCCGACGAGCTGGAATAGTCGCCAGCGGCAACGGGCTGCTTGCTGTAAGCCCCCTGGGCTGACGCGAAAGCTGCTTCTTTCCGCTTCTTCTTATTGAGATAGATGTTGGCGACGACGATCGCAGTCACCAAGGCCGGAATATCCATGAAGGGATAAAGCGCACCGGCCCAAGCTTCGTAGGGAATTTTTTGCTCTTCAAGGAGGGTTAGAGCTGCGGCCATCGTCGAGCCACTCACAGCACCAAAGAGCCCTCCCGTTGCGATCGCATCCACTGTTTTAACCTTTGGCATTCTCGCCAAGGTGTAGCGGGCGATGAAGACGATCAGAATGCCAATCGCTACTGAAAAGAGCGCGGGTAGGACCATCTCCGTCAAATTCGAGTTGCGGATCGCCATACCGCCGGTCAGACCAATCTTGGTCAGCAGCATGAAAACGATGATCTTACAAATCGACTCTGGGATTTGCAGCTGACTACCACAGGCAGCAATAACCATGCCGCCAATCAGAAAGCTGAGTGTTGGAGACTGCAGCTGCTTAACGAAGTCCATTAAGAAATTGGACAAGAAATCCACGGGTATCTCCTCCTGTCTCCTCGAATGAAGAGCAACGATTGTGAACAGCAAGCTTTTGAAAAGCAGCTGAAAATAAGGGTGAATTGCTTCGCCCTAACAACACAGGTGTTGTCTAAAAATTGATTGACAGGATAGGCAGAGAGAATTTTCTCTTCAGGAGAACAGAGGTGATTGCAAAACTGCATCACTCCATAGATTCCTGTCTATTCAGATCCGTATCCCTGTGTGGCTAAGTCTATCTTGAGGAGGACAGTTTTGTTTGCTTCACACCCTAAATTTGTAGCGCAATGTCAAATCTATTCCATAAGTTTTCCTTTATCCCGCGATCGCTAATCGCAGGTTCGTCTAATACAAATCATGATCGCAGAGTTTTATCAATGATTAATGATTGCTTTGGGAAAACGATTGATTAGAGCCAAGGTCTAAGACGATTCGGCGCTGATCAATGCCACTGATTGAGGCCATTGCCTACATTGTCTAAAGGGATGCATCAGTAAAACTTTGAATTGATTCCGGCAAGGCAACGGTTTGCGCTTGCTAGCAATGCCTCAGGATTAATAAGGCACAGCAATGCAGTCGGGCAAGCAGGCTCGCGGAAGGCGCAATTGTCTACCTGTCAATGCTCATCATTCGCAACAATCTATTCCCCGCAAGAGTAGTAGCCTCCTAGAGTTTTGGCATAGACTCAACAATATGGCTCAAAACTAAACCATAGACTTCTGTCTTGGATCATCCTAGTAAACTGCCTGAGGAGGTAACCCCATGACTCAGAAAGCCTGCAAACTGATCATCGTTACGGAAAAAGTGCTCCAAAATAAAATCACTCAAATTATCGATGCAGCGGGAGCTACGGGTTACACAGTGGTCTCCGCGGGTGGCCGAGGCAGTCGCAACGTGCGCTCTTCTGGTCAACCCAATGTCAGTGACACTTACTCGAATATCAAAATTGAAGTCCTGACGATTGATCGGGAACTCGCTCTCAAGATTGCTGATGAAGTTGCCGAGCAGTTTTTCGATAATTACTCCGGTATCTCCTACATCTCAGATGCAGAGGTTCTGCACGCACATCAATTTTGATCTGACCTCGATGAGCTGAAGGGTCTCTGCCGTCTCGATTGAGCGTCAGTCCCTTCCGCTAAAAGTCGAGGAAGTTAACTCAGGTGTTAGTCGAGCGATCGCGTCAGGATTTACCCTCGCGATCGCCGTAAATCTGCTGTCTCGGGAAACTCTTTGGAGCTGGGGAGGATCGGCCAGCGTTGCCAAGCGATCGCGGCCATCGGTTGAAAGCGATCGCGACAGCGTTGGGCTGCTTCGGCTGTAGAAGTTGGTAGCTGTTCATAAAAACCACCATCGGGGGCTTCAGGCCAATAGCAACAGCCCCCGAGTCCTTGTTGCCCTTCAAACAACTGAATTTCTAAGGGAATTTGTGGTGCGATCGTGGCTAGGGGTAAAGTGCCCGGCCGTTGGCGTGCTTGGAAGCGGACGATCGCGATCGCTTGATCCAGGCCGGCGGGTTGCCAAGCAATCTGCCACCCATTACAGATGATCCGCAGCGATCGTAGGCGATCGGCTGGGCCTTGCACCCGAATTTGCAGACGTTCCAAGGAGGCATCGACGCCGCGACTGGTGCCGCCCTGATTGACGTCCTCCGCTAGAACCGGCCAGGGTTCCAGGCTGTGCCGGAGTTCCAGCGACCAATCGGAGGCGATGGAACAGCATCCAAGCGTCGGAAAGCGATCGGCAAAGTGACTGGCAAACCAAGCGGGATTAAAGACAAATCCGGCGCGATTAAGGTCAGCCAATACACTCTGAAAATCAGCTTGAATGGCGGCTGGGCTGAGGAAGCGATCGTGCAGCTCAGTTCCCCAGCGGCGCAGGGGTGCCTGAAAAGGCGATCGCCAGAACCAAGCGACCAAAGCACGCACCAATAGCAGTTGCAGCAATCGTTCTGCCGCATCGGGGGGCATGGCAAATGCCCGCAGTTCCAACACGCCCCACTGCTGAGTGGGAATGCGACTCGGCCAGAGTTTATCGAGGCAAAATTCAGCGCGGTGGGTGTTACCACTGACATCAGCGAGCAAATGCCCTAAGAGAGCATCGATCGCTGCCGGATTGAGATCCGCTCGTAGCTGCTCAAAGGCCAGCTCCAGCTCGTAGAGAATTTCCGGCCGTCCTTCATCGACGCGAGGGGCTTGGCAGGTTGGGCCAATGAACCAGCCGGCAAAGCCGTAGGACAGGCTGGGGTGATGCTGCCAGTAGCTGATCAGGCTCTGTAGTAAATCCGGTCGTCGCAAGAGTGGACTGGTCTGGGGCGACCGCCCGCCCAGGGTAATGTGAGCCCCACCACCCGTATCCGTCAGAAGCCCATTGAACTGAAAGCGCTGTGCGGTCAACCCTAGGGACTGCGCCTCTTGATAGAGACACTGGGTTTGGGCAACCAGCGATCGCCAATCGCCAACCGGATGAATGTTGACCTCTAGTACCCCCGGATCCGGCGTCACTTGCAGACCCAGCAATTCAGGATGACGGGACGGTGGATAGCCCTCTAGGCGAATCGGCTGCTGCAGGATGTCACTGGTTTTGGCGATCGCCTGCACGAGCTGGAGATGAGCCGGGACAGAAATCAAGGGTGGCAAAAAGACGCGCAACTGCTGCTCAACTTGTCGCACCACCAAGGCAAGCTTGAGGCTGTTCGGCGGCGCGAGGATCGCAGGTCCAGGCTGCCATGAGTCTAAATCGGTGCTGTCATCGGGCTCGTAGGGTAGGTCGATATCGCCCAACTGCTGCAGAGGGAGACGCAAACCTAGGGGTGTCTCGCCTTCTAGGGGCACTAAGTTTGCAGACTCGGGCGCGATCCAAGCACAGGTTGCCCAAGCCGGTTGATCTGCCCTACGAATCGGGAGCAGTGGCAAAACCACCGCGCTTTCGGCTGGAACAATCCAAGGCTCCACAACCGGTAATTGCAGGACTTGCTGCAGCGTTTGGACGAATTGTTGGGCGGCATCAGTCGCAATCGCAGCTGTCGTTGCGGTAGAAACAGTCAGCGGTTCGCCACGCCAAAGTGGTTGTCCATCTCGCCGCCAGTAGGCACCTAAAGCCCAGCGCGGTGCCAGTTCACCCGGGTACCACTTGCCGGTTCCCTCCAGCAGGAGCGGCTGGGGCAGTTGAAAAGCGGTGACCAAGCGATCGAGCAGGCTTAGTCCCAGCTGATATTTCTCAGCCCCGAGGGCCGCCGTTCGCCATTGCAGATCCTCAAGCTGGTTGGCGGCGACAAACGTCGGTTCACCCCCCATCCACAGCTCTACACCGCTTGCTTGTAGGGCCGCTTCTACCCGATCGCCCAGCGCTGCGATCGCTGTCCAATGTTTTGCCGCTGACCCCATCGCTTGCCCCGTGACGGTGCTCCCTAGAAAGCCATGTCCGCGTTTGGGCTGCAGTGTCAGATGTTACGAGAAGGGGGCTACAGGGTTTCAAGGTAGCGCAAGAGGTCGGCCATGGTTTCTGGACTGGGCTGAAACTTAGGCATGGGAGGCGTTTCGCCAGTCGTTACCTGCCGGATCAAATCTTTGCGGGACTTGCGATTGGAGACATTAGCCAGGTCCGGTCCAACCAAACCCCGTCCTTCAGGCCCATGGCAGCCGGCACAGTTGATTTGAAAGATTGCCTGGCCGCGCTCAGCATTGCCCGGCAGGTTTAGCACCGTGCTGACGTAGGGATCGGCAGGACGAATAAGCGTGACCACTAGGCCGATCGCAACCATGACAGCAGTTGCCAGGAGCCAGCCCAAGGTCTGAGCGGCGCGAGATTCAATCGATTTGGAAAGAGATTGTTCCACAGCGCTCGCGATCGCGGGACTGAGACTGTCAGTCGTTTGCAGGACGTGTCTCAGAAGGATCATACACCTTTACAATTAGAGGGGTAGCAGCAGCAATCGCCCCTTGCCTTGGGCTTTTCGGGGAGCTAGCTCAATCGCTACACTGCTTAAGCACCCTGTATTTCCAAGAGGCAGCCAATCATGATCGAGCCCTTGCTCTGCGGTATCGTTCTTGGGCCTAATCCCGATTACCTCGGCGGGCTTGTTTATGGCAGCCTACCTGCAATATCGTCGCGGCAACCAACTCGGCGCCTAATCAGCCGCAGTTGTTGCTCTCAATCACTCAACCGCAGTCAGCCGATTGGTTTGCTGCGGTTCTGTTTTTCTAGACCATTGACAATCGGCCTGATTGACCGATGGAAAGTTTTAGTCCTTCTGGGGAACAGCCCAAGTGATCAGGCTGACTGCCGTACTGCCGTAGCGACGGCATTGCTTGAGTTCAAAATTGGGAGGAAGGGCGATCGCCCGATCGGGACGATGCTCAACAGCAATCTCTCCCTGCTCGTGCAAGAGCGATCGCTCCGCTAAGAGAGCCAGGACGGGTTCGTACAGATCACCGTCGTAGGGCGGGTCGAAGTAAATCAAGTCAAAGGCTGGGGCATCCAGACTAGCCAGCAGGCGACAGATCTCCCCTTTTAACAGCCGTACTTCTTGATCAGGCGCCTGTAATTTCTGCCAGTTCTGGGCGATCGCCCGACAGGCCTGGGCAGACTGCTCAATGCCCCACACCACGCTGGCCCCTCGGAGGAGTGCCTCGCCACCCATAGCGCCGCTGCCGGCACAGAGATCGAGCCAACGGCAGTCAGGAACTGCAAATTGCCAGACGTTGAAGATAGCGTTGCGTACCCGGGAAGGGGTCGGTCGGGTTCCCAAACCTGCAGGGGTTTGCAGCGATCGCCGGCCCGAAAGACGGATGCTCATGCCACTGTTTGAAGCTGAGCCGCTGCAACTTGGGTGACAAAATTAGCCAGCAGTTGCAAGCCAGCCTTCGCTGATTTTTCGGGGTGGAATTGCACAGCCCAGAGGCGATCGCGGGCGATCGCGGCGGTGACTGGTTGTGAACCATGCTGAACTGTCGCGGCTGTCAGGGTCGGTTCACTCGGGACTACGTAGTAGGTATGGACGAAGTAGAACCAAGGATCAGCGCCAAGATTTTGCCACAGGGGGCAATCGGGCTGCTGCAGTTGGAGTTGATTCCAGCCCATATGAGGAATGACTAGCCCAGGCTCACTGCGAAAGCGTTGAACCCGACCGGGCAAGATCCCTAGTCCGGCCGACTGTCCTTCTTCACTGGCTTCAAACAACAGTTGCAGACCCAAACAGATTCCCAAAAAAGGCTTGCCACTGGTTGCAGCCTGGTGCAGCGGTTCAATCAACTGGCGATCGCGCAGGTGGTCCATGGCTGGATCAAAAGCGCCAACCCCTGGCAGTAAGACACCATCCGCCGCCAGAATTGTGGCCGGATCAGCCGTCACGATCGGATTGGCCCCAGCAGCTTCTAGGCCCTTGCAGGCGGAGTGCAGGTTGCCCATGTCATAGTCAACCACGGCAATTTGAGGGGTGGAGGCCATGACGCTGAAGCTCAAAGGAAACGGAACTACTTTTTATCTTAAGAGTCAGCGCGAGCCAGCCGCATTGAGGCTTGCTCCCCGGACGGTAATCGCCTAGAGTTTTAGCTTTGGTGGCAATTTCTGCTGTTTACGCATCGCTCACCGCTGGTTAGAGCCTCTGTTGTACCGCCGCCTCCGACCTGCGTAGTCCGCAGTTTTTCGCCTTTATGCTGCTGCCGTTTCTCCCTGTGCCACCGGCGTTCGTCCTTCCCGCTTCAATCGAAGGGCTGACAGAACGCTATTCCAGTCAAGTGCCTGCACCAGGGTCGGCAGCAGAACCGCTGCCCGGCTTCACGCCCAACCCACTGACATCCCCCCCGCGGCCGCGATCGCTCCGACCGTTACGCCCCACTCTCAGCCCTAGCTTGCCGCCGGCGCTGGAGCCGGAAATCAGCCAGTCTCAAGATATTCGCCCCCTACCGGGCCGCCTTGATTCGATTCCTGTTTTTAACAGCAATAATCCCGAAATTGTCTCAGGCGAAGGTATTTTGCTGTCGACCCTGCCGCCCGAGGGGATGGCCAATGCAAGCGCCCACTTAGGCTATGCCTTCGAGGGTCGTTTTGATATTTTCACACACCACATTTCCCGAGCGGCAACCCCCGAACAGGTGCGGACCATGTTTCAGGGTGTGGTGCTCTATAACCCCAGCGATCGCCCAGTGACGGTGCAGGTGCTGAATGGTGCCACCTACCTCACCCGCCCCGACGCCCTGTTTCTGCCCCTCAATTCCTACTTAGAAGACGCTCGCGGCAGTGTGTTTTCGGGGCCGGGTAGTCGCGTCGTTAATGATGTGCTGCGGGGCAATCGCCAAGGCGTGTTGCCAGAGTCGATCGTCATTCCCCCGCGATCGCCCCAACTGCTGGTCAATCTGCCGATTCCGGTTGGGCCGCTGACCCCTTCATCCAATACGCGATCGCTCCTGATGCGCTTACAGAGTGATGGCAAGGTCTATGTCGCCAATGTGGCGTTATACGCGCCCCGCGATGAGCAAGGCAATGAGCGTGCGCCTAGTTTGGAAAATTTCTGGTCGACGCTACAGACTGGCTCGTTGGTCAAACCCAATGATGCTATCCCGACACCGCCGCGATCGGTGTTCTTTGTCAGTCGCCTGATCTACGGGCGGGTGGCGGGGGTCACCGAGGGTTCGGTATGGCGCTCGACCGTTACAGATCCTGGCAGCGATAAGCTCACGATTGCAGCCCCCGGCCAAGCGATCGCCTATCCGATCAGCACCCTACCCCGAGGCACGCTAGGCACTTCCCAAGTGCAAAGTGCACCGATGCTGGCTCGCTATCCCTTCTCAGCCTATCTGTCCCACGGCAACTACGGCGTTGAGTATGACCTGACCTTCCCGCTGTTCAACGGCAGCGATCGCAGTAAAGCCGTCGCAGTGGTTTTTCATACGCCGGTCAAAACTGATGAGGGCAGCGAGCTGCGCTTCCTGCGAGAACCACCCGATCGCGTTTTTTATCGCGGCACCCTGCGCCTGCAGTTCGAGAATGATCGCGGTCGTGAAGAGACACGCTTCGTCCATGTCGTGCAAAAGCGGGGGCAGCTTGGTGAACCGCTAATTATTTTGAATTTAAAACCGGGGGAGCTGCGCAAGGTGCGAGCTAGCCTGATTTACCCCGCAGATGCAACGCCGCCCCAGGTCTTTTCGATCTACACCCTTGATCCAGTCTCTGCTGGTCAACTGCAACCAGTCCTGCAGGATCTGCGCCTGCGGTTTTAAGGCAACCTCAGCTCTAGTGCCCTAGCGATCGCGTCAGCAGGAATCTGGTGTTGCTGCGTGGGGCAATCGTGTATGGAGCAGAGAGATGAGAACAATTGAATTCGATCTGATCAGCTGCAAACCCGTTGCCGTCACTGGCTAGTTTGACCCGTAGCGCTCATGATTTAGCCGATCAGTCTCACCCAAAATCTTGTTGCGGGGGGCTAGGGGAGTCGACTCCCCCATGGTGTGTGCGCTGGGGGTGCGCAATCACTCCTACGGACAGAGGCTGTTGACTCTCAACCAATTTCTTTATCAGATAGTCCTAACCCAATTGCAGACTGCGATGACCAGTAGGCGGCGTGTTCGGGCAAGACCCAGCGAATGCCCCCACGAGGATCGGGGCGATCGCCGCTGTAACGGGGAATCAGGTGGATGTGGGCTTGGTCGATCGTTTGACCAGCAGCCAGACCGTCATTGAGGCCCACATTGAAACCAGCGGGTTGATATTGCTGTTGGAGTAGCGATCGCACGATCGCAACGAGTTCCCAACTAGCCTGAAATTCCGCAGTGGGTAACTCAAACAGCGATCCAACGGCTCGTTTCGGAACCACCAGACTATGACCTGGCGAGACGGGATAGCGATCGCGGAAGGCGACCGCCCAGTCATTTTCGGCGAGTAGCTCTAAGGCGGCCCGTCCGCCGAAGGCAGCCAGTCCATTACTCATGCAGACTGACGCTCGGCCAAGGCCAACCGCGCCTGCTCGCGATCGTCGAAGTGAATTTTGGTCGTGCCAAGAATCTGATAGTCTTCGTGGCCTTTGCCCGCCAAGAGCACCCCATCACCGGGCTGAGCTGAGAGAATCGCCTGACGAATCGCTGCTGCGCGATCGGCTTCAACCACCACCGGACTGGCAGCCGGAATGCCCGCCACAATATCCGCCAAAATCTGGCGCGGATCTTCGGTGCGCGGGTTGTCGGAAGTAATAATGACGCGATCGGCCAGTCGTGCCGCAATTTCTCCCATCAGAGGACGTTTGGTGCGATCGCGATCGCCGCCACAGCCAAACACACAGATCAGCTCACCTTGAATGAATGGACGAGCCGCTTTTAGGAGATTTTCGAGACTGTCGGGCGTGTGGGCATAGTCGACGATCACCGTCGGATCGCTGTCTTGACCCACGACCCGTTCCATCCGACCGGGTACGCCAACAAAGTCAGGGACGACGGCCAGCATTGTCTCGATCGGCAGGCCCAAGGTCCAACCCGCAGCGATCGCCCCTAACAGGTTCGCGAGATTGAACTGACCGACCAGAGGCGATCGGAAGGGAAAAGCACCATCTGGCGTCTTAATCGTGCCTTCAACTCCGGTAGGCCCGTACTGCAAATCAGTCGTGCAAAAGTCCGCTGTTCCCACAACGCTGTAAGTCAGACATTGCCCGGGTGGTGTCATCGTAATCAAGCGCTGACCGTAGGCATCGTCGGCGTTGATCACTGCTTTGCCGCGCAGATAGGGCGGCGCAAACAATCTGGCTTTGGCCGCAAAGTAGGCCTCCATCGTCCCGTGATAATCCAAGTGATCTTGGGTCAGGTTCGTGAAGACGGCAACATCAAAGCCGCAACCGTTGACCCGACCTTGATCGAGTGCGTGGGAACTAACTTCCATGACAGCAGCTTGGCAACCTGCGTCTACTGCCGTCGCCAGTTGAGCCTGCAAATCCGTGGCAAAAGGCGTTGTATGTTGCGCCACTTCGGAATAGCCGGGCCAGCGGTTATAAAGCGTGCCTAGGAGGGCGGTTTTCGTGTCGGCAGCGTTGAGAAAATGCTCAACTAGATGGGTGGTTGTCGTTTTGCCATTCGTGCCGGTCACTCCGATTAACTTGAGGGTCTGCGCCGGTTGGTTGTAGAAGGCTGCCGCGATCGCCCCAGCCGTCACCGGCATTTGATCGCTCAAGATTAGGCAGGCCTCTGGGTTGGCCGAGAGTGGCCGTTGGGCTAGCGCCGTAGGTGTCACGATCACAGCCACTGCCCCCGCCGCGATTGCTTCGGGCCAAAATTGACCGCCATCGACTTGGGTGCCCGGCATTCCCAGAAACAGATCGCCGGGTTGACAGCGACGGGAGTCAGTTTGGAGGCCGGTAATGGCTAAATCTAAGGCGGCATGTTGCGGTTGGAGGACCTGGGTCGGGGTTGAAGCGAGCAGCGATCGCAGGTTCATGGATTCCCTCCGCATTGGGCGTTAGCGTGTTTTAGCAGATCAGGCGCGATCGTTGAAGCGTTCTAGCAAGCTTTCAACTTGGCTAAGGCTGGCGCGGGGGGCTAAGCGCGGCAAGGGCGTTTCTCGGCCATCACCATCGAGCCGACAAAGCACCGGCACCTCAAATTGATAGGCGGCAAACCATTGGGGATTCAAGCTGATATCGCGGATTTCCAACTCGATCGGTAGCGATCGCACCTGCTGGAGCTTTTCCGCCAGCCCCTCACAGAGATGACAGCCTTCTTTGCTGTAGAGCACTAATCGCATGGGGACTTTCCGCAGGAACAGGAGGGCAGCGGCGGAACCGGGTCATAGCCGCCGGGATGAAAGGGATGGCAGCGCAAGATGCGGCAAAGTGTCAGCCAACTCCCCTTGAGGGGGCCAAAGCGATCAATCGCCTCTAGACCGTACTGGGAGCAGGTGGGATAGAAGCGACAACTGGCGGGAGTCAGCGGCGAAATCCAGCGTCGATAGAACTGGATCAGGGCCAGGAGCAGCAATTTCATTAGCCTATCCGGCGAGGGTTGCGCGATCGCGGTATGATGTGAGTTTTGGACAAATCCTTCAGAGGACTGCCCGATGTCTCGATATAGAGGCCCACGCCTCAGAATTGTACGGCGCTTGGGGGACCTACCTGGTCTCACCCGTAAGGCTGCTCGTCGGTCTTACCCCCCTGGTCAGCACGGCCAAGCCCGGCGCAAGCGCTCCGAGTACGCGATTCGTCTTGAAGAAAAGCAAAAGCTTCGCTTCAATTACGGCTTGTCGGAACGACAACTGGTTCGCTACGTCAAGAAGGCGCGCCGGATGCAAGGGTCCACTGGGACCAACTTGCTGCAGCTGCTCGAAATGCGCCTGGACAACTTGGTCTTCCGCCTTGGCTTTGCACCCACCATCCCCGGTGCTCGTCAGCTGGTTAACCACGGTCACGTGACGGTCAATGGCCGCGTGGTGGATATCGCCAGCTATAACTGCCGCCCCGGTGAAGTGATCGGGGTTCGTCAGCGCGAAGCGTCTCGCAAGTTGGTCACTGCCAACTTGGAATACCCTGGCCTCGCCAACGTGCCGGTTCACCTCGACTTCGATAAGAACAAACTCGAAGCCAAGGTCACGGGAGCCTGCGAGCGCGAATGGGTTGCGCTGCAAATCAATGAACTACTGGTGGTCGAGTACTACTCGCGCAAAGTGTAGACTCTCCACTCTGCTTACAAGACTGCAACAGCTCCTGCCTCTGGGTGGGGGCTGTTGTTGTTTGGCGCAAGGATGCATTTGGTCATGGCAAGGCAGAGCCCTGTGCTGACTCTCCATCATTTCTCCTAGGGCAACCCTCCAAGCGGTCTGCCGACAGTCCTTTCTAGTTGCTTCAGACGCTGTAGATCAATCGTTGGGATTGCGTTCATCCTCGGTGGCCAGAATGGCTGTCATCTTTCTGCTGCAAGTGTTGATCTTCTGGCTGATGTCTCGCAGTGGAATCTTGAGCAATAAGGGGTGGAAACTGATCGCCCTTGGATGGCTTCGACAGTGGGCGATCGCCTAACGATTGAGAATCAACATTGAAAGGATTGCGATCGCGTGAGCATCAACCTTCAGAAGCGACTCTCTGGGTCAGGAGCGATCGCTCTGTGCATAATTTTTGGGTTTGCGTTGGTTTTAAAGATTTACAACAATTGAAAAAGACTAATCCTTAGATTGTTATTGACAATGATCAAGTCAGAGTCAGAGTTTTGCCTAAAATCAAGGGCCAAAATGACTTGTAATCGATTGAGTAAGACCAGCGATCAAGATTGAAAAAGGCTTCTCAATAATTACATCTACTAAATCGTTTTGAATGCTGAACTTATCGAGCAGAAAAACTTATCAGATTAATTGAAAAAACAAGGGAACTTTTTGCGTTTAGCTATTGCGCGATTCCCGTGAGAGACCGTAAATGTTTCTACATGCAAAACGCAAAGTCTATTGACTTAGCTCTATGGGTTTCTCCACAGAGTCTTAACTGCAGATGGTTATCAGCCTTATCGGTCTGGAATAACCAGTTGGCCTAAAGTCATGCAGACAGAGCGTTTCTGCGCCTCTCGTGAAGCAATTCGCACAACTTGTCCATCTTTAGAGGCATCTCCTGTTGTGGGATGTAGGGGAGACGTATGAACGAATTTCAACCAGTCAATCGTCGTCAGTTTCTGTTCACGCTCGGAGCAACCGCTGCTAGCGCTATTTTGCTGAAGGGTTGCGGTAATCCTCCTTCCAGTAGCGGCGGCGGGACTTCTAGTACAACTCAGCCAACTGCTGCAGGGGCGAGTGATCTGGAAGTCAAGACAATCAAATTGGGCTACATCCCCATCTTTGAAGCGGCTCCACTGATCATTGGCCGCGAAAAAGGCTTTTTTGCCAAATATGGCTTGGATGTTGAAGTCTCGAAACAAGCCAGCTGGGCAGCTGCTCGCGATAACGTCATTCTCGGTTCTGCTGGTGGCGGCATCGATGGCGGTCAGTGGCAAATGCCGATGCCTGCCTTGCTAACGGAAGGTGCGATCAGCAACGGTCAAAAAGTTCCCATGTATGTCTTGGCTTGCTTGAGCACCCAAGGCAATGGCATCGCTGTTTCCAATCAGCTCAAGGCCCAAAATCTGGGCTTGAAGCTAGCGCCCAACCGCGACTTTATCCTCAACTACCCGCAAACTAGCGGCCGGAAGTTCAAAGCATCCTACACCTTCCCGAACGCCAACCAAGACTTCTGGATTCGCTATTGGTTTGCAGCTGGCGGTATCGATCCTGATAAAGACATTGAACTCTTGACCGTTCCCAGCGCAGAAACTCTACAAAATATGCGCAATGGCACGATCGATTGCTTCAGTACCGGCGATCCCTGGCCGTCGCGGATTGCCAAAGATGACGTCGGCTATCAAGCTGCGCTGACAGGTCAAATGTGGCCTTACCACCCCGAGGAATTCTTGGCGCTGCGAGCAGACTGGGTAGACAAACATCCGAAAGCTACGCTCGCCTTGCTGATGGGCTTGATGGAAGCGCAGCAATGGTGCGATCAGAAAGCAAATCGGGCAGAGATGGCCAAGATCCTCTCCGGTCGCAACTTCTTTAACGTGCCGGTTTCGATCCTGCAGCCGATTCTGGAAGGTCAAATCAAAGTTGGAGCAGACGGAAAAGATCTCAACAACTTTGATGCCGGCCCGCTCTTCTGGAAGAGTCCGCGCGGCAGTGTCTCCTATCCCTACAAAGGGCTCACCCTCTGGTTCTTGGTGGAGTCGATCCGCTGGGGCTTCAACAAGCAAGTGCTACCTGACATTGCAGCCGCCCAGAAACTCAACGATCGCGTGACTCGTGAAGACCTCTGGCAAGAGGCAGCCAAGAAATTAGGGGTGCCCGCTGCGGATATCCCAACCGGATCGACTCGCGGTACCGAGACCTTCTTTGATGGCATCACCTACAACCCAGACAGTCCGCAAGCTTATCTCCAAAGCTTGAAGATTAAACGGGCATAAGTAGGGGCTTCAATCATCAACCTTAGTTCAGTCACTATCAGGAGATAGACAGACCATGGTTACTGCACGGGAAACAAGACGAAACGGAAGTCGTCCTTCTGGCTTAAAAAAATGGCGTCAGAAACTCGATGGCATCTTGCTACCGCTAGCAGGAATTTTGGGTTTCCTCATCATTTGGCAGATCTTTTCTAGCAGCGGGGCAACCCGCTTGCCCGGCCCGCTCAGTCTCTTCACAGAAGAGAGAACACGCGAGTTGCTGCTCTATCCCTTCTTGGATCGCGGCGGGCTGGATAAAGGTCTGTTCTGGCAGACGATCGCTAGTTTGACGCGGGTGGCCCAGGGCTTTTCGATCGCAGCCATCATCGGCATTTCCGTTGGAATTCTAGTTGGCCTCAACCGCCAACTCAACGCGATGCTAGACCCACTGTTTCAGTTCCTGCGCATGATTGCACCGCTGGCTTGGGTACCGATCGCTTTGGTCGCCTTCCAGCAAAATCAACCTGCAGCAATCTTCGTAATTTTCATTACCGCCGTTTGGCCAATTCTAATTAATACGGCGGAAGGGGTACGCCAAATTCCCCAGGACTATAACAACGTAGCTCGCGTGCTACGGATGTCGAAAAGCAAGTACCTAATGAAGGTGGTCTTGCCGGCAGCCCTGCCCTATATCTTTACCGGCCTTCGCATTGCGATCGGCTTATCTTGGCTAGCGATTATCGCTGCAGAAATTGTGATGTCTGGCATTGTCGGCATTGGCTTCTTTATCTGGGATGCCTATCAGCAAAACTACGTTAGTGACATCATCTTGGCAGTGATTTATATCGGTGCTGTTGGCTTGTTGCTAGACCGCTTTGTGGCTTGGCTGCAACGCTGGATTCTACGCAATATGTAAGGTTTGCCAAACACTCGGAGGATTGATCATGAGTTTATTTGTTGCTGTTGAAAACATTGAAAAATCATTCCCTCTGAGTGGTGGGAATGAATACCTTGCCCTTAAGGGTATCGATCTTGAAATCAAGCAAGGTGAATTCATCTCGCTGATTGGTCACTCCGGTTGTGGGAAGTCCACCCTGCTCAACCTGATTGCTGGTCTAGAGTTGCCAACCGATGGCGCGGTCAGTCTCGAAGGTCAGCAGATCACCGCACCAGGGCCAGACCGGATGGTGGTCTTCCAGAACTACTCGCTTTTCCCTTGGCTGACGGTGCGCGAAAACATCGCGCTTGCGGTCGACGAAGTGCTGCGCGATCTGCCCAAAGAAGAGCGGCAGGCGATCGTGGAAGAACATATCCAACTGGTGGGCTTGGGTCATGCAGCGGATAAGCCACCCGCTCAACTTTCTGGCGGAATGAAACAACGGGTGGCGATCGCACGGGGCTTGGCGACTCGTCCGAAGTTGCTGCTTCTCGATGAACCCTTTGGGGCGCTGGATGCACTAACGCGCGGCAATCTGCAAGAGAAGCTGATGCAGATTTGCGAAGAGAATCACGTCACGGCCGTTATGGTCACTCATGACGTTGATGAAGCGGTCTTACTTTCCGATCGCATTGTGATGCTAACCAATGGGCCCGGCTCGAAGATCGGTGGCATCCTGGAGGTCGATATTCCTCGCCCGCGCAAACGCATGGATGTGGTGCATCACCCCAGCTACTACAGCCTGCGATCGGAAATCATCTACTTCCTCAACCAGCAAAAACGGGTCAAGAAACTCAATGCCCGCAAGGTGACTACCGTGGCGCGGCACGGTCTGGAAAAGGTCAATCTGGAAATCGGCTATGTGCCCCTAATGGCCTGTGCACCGCTGGTGGTGGCCCAAGAAAAAGCCTTCTTTGCCAAACACGGCCTCGATGAAGTCAGCTTGGTGCGAGAGACCAGTTGGCGTGGCATTGTCGATGGGTTGACTGAAAACTACCTCGATGCAGCCCAGATGCCAGCCGGCATGCCGGTCTGGATGTCTGTGGGTGGCCAAGGTGGCAGTCCTCTACCGATCGTTTCGTCCTTGACAATGAGCCGCAACGGTAACGGCATTACCCTCTCCAAAGCCCTGTATGACGAGGGTATTCAGACGGTCGATGACTTCCGTAACTTGCTGCGCAGCACGGCTGACAAGCAGCACATCATGGGCATTGTCCATCCAGCTTCGATGCACAACTTGCTGTTGCGCTACTGGCTGGCAGCGAATCAGATCGACCCCGATCGCGATGTGCAATTGCGCACGATCCCTCCGGCGCAGATGGTGGCCGACCTCAAGGACGGCACGATCGATGGCTACTGTATCGGTGAGCCTTGGAATGCGTGGGCAGCCCAAAAAGAAATTGGCTTCACAATCGCCAGCGATCTGGAAATTTGGAATGGTCACCCCGGCAAAGTACTCGGTGTCCGTGAAGACTGGGCTAATCGCTATCCCAACAGCCATGTGGCCTTGGTCAAAGCGCTGCTAGAAGCCTGCCAGTACTGCGAAGATCCTGCGAACTGGGATGAACTGCGCGAACTGTTAAGCGATCGCCGCTACCTGAGCTGTCCGAAGGAGTACATCCAGTTCAGCCAAAGCACTGCCGACGACTTGGCGGTGCCTCACCATCGCTTTGCTGGAGCGGGCGTTAACCGTCCCAGTCGGACAGAGCATCTCTGGATGATGACCCAGTTGGCTCGCTGGGGTGATGTGCCCTTCCCCCGCAACTGGGTTGAAATCTTGGAGCGGGTTTGCCGGGTTGGGGTGTTTAGCACCGCCGCCCGCGAACTGGGGCTCTCGGAGGTCGTCAACTATCAGCGCAGCACGCCGGTTGAACTGTTTGACGGCGTCCCCTTCAACGCTGAAGACCCGATCGCTTACCTCAATTCCCTGCCCATCCACCGCGACTTCAGCGTGGCAGAAATTGCACTCGATCAGCCCCGCCCGATCGCAGCTGCCTAGCATTCCCTCCAGAGGACTTGTGTCATGCAAACCCTTCGTCAACAGCAGCCGATAGTTCCTTCCTCGCCTGGGCATGATCCCTTTTTGATTGTGGAGAATGTCTCCAAAATCTACGAGACGCCCAAAGGCCCCTACACCGTTTTGGATGGAGTCAATCTTACAGTTCAGGAAGGCGAATTTATCTGCGTGATCGGCCACTCCGGCTGTGGCAAATCGACTCTTCTGAATATGGTTTCGGGCTTCAATCAACCCTCCCACGGCTCCGTGCGGTTGAAGGGTAAAGAGATCGACCGGCCCGGCCCCGATCGCATGGTGGTCTTCCAAAACTATGCGCTTTTGCCCTGGATGACCGCTTACGAAAATGTCTACCTCGCGGTGGACTGCGTGAACCCCCAAATGCGGGAAGGCGAAAAGCGGGAAATTGTCCGCGAGCATCTGGCAATGGTTGGTCTAACCGAAGCCGCCGAGAAAAAAATCACCCAGATCTCGGGGGGGATGAAACAGCGGGTGGCGATCGCTCGGGCGCTCTCGATTCGGCCTGAAGTGCTGATTTTGGACGAGCCGTTTGGCGCACTCGATGCAATCACCAAAGAGGAATTGCAGGAAGAGCTACTCAAAATCTGGAACGATCATCGTTGCACCGTACTGATGATCACCCACGACATTGATGAAGCGTTGTTCCTCGCCGATCGCTTGGTGATGATGACCAATGGGCCGGCGGCGAATATCGGTGAAATCATGACCATTCCCTTCCCTCGTCCGCGCGATCGCGAGCGGATTATGGAAGACCCGCAGTACTACGACCTGCGTAACTACGCGCTGGATTTCCTCTACAACCGATTTGCTCACGACGACGAGTAAATCAGTACTCAACTCCGAACTTAGCCTCAGAGATTCCCTCTGCTCCCATGGGCGAGGGATTTTTTACTGGGAGACAAGCCGGAATTCAAGCGAGGATCCCTCTGGGGGCCGCTGGACAAGACTTAGCAGTTGGCAGTTGAGCTGTCTTGGCAGAACGAAACTCTTACAGGACAAGTTTGTATTCCACACGGTCAGCGGGAGAGCAAAACCCTTGCCAGATGCGCGGAAATTGTGATGTGATGCGAGCGTCTATTGCGAGTTTGCTTCGTGCCCTCTGGACGCACTCACGATCGCCTGACCCTGTGGCTGTTGCCCGCTGTTGCGGCAGGCAGCTGGCTGATCAGCCGTCAGAGTGACCTTAGTTTGGTGCTGAGTGGCAGTTATCTATTTGCAGGGCTGATGTTTGGCCCTGACTTGGATGTGCGATCGCGGCAGTCGCAACGCTGGGGGCCACTGCGGTGGATCTGGACTCCCTATCAACGCTGCCTACGGCATCGCTCGTGGTTTTCCCACGGGCCCCTTTTGGGGACAATCGGCCGGGTTCTGTACCTCGGGGCTTGGCTACTGTTGTTGGTGCTAGTGATTGAAACAGCGATCGCGATCGGACAGGGTGGCAACTGGGCAGGCTTGGGCGATCGCCTCAGTCAGCATCAGCAATGGATTGGGACAGAGCTGAGTCGTCGGCCAGCACTCGTTCTAGCGACCTTAGTTGGCTTAGAGCTCGGAGCCATGAGCCATAGCTTCAGCGATTGGGTAGGCTCAGCTTGGAAACGCTGGCGTCGGCCTCGTAAGACCACTCGCCGGCGTCCTGCAGCCTCCCGTTCTTCTCGGACTTAAATCCCCATGGGTGTTGATTTTTTTGAGTCGGTGCCAGCACCGAACCAAGATGCGATCGCGACAGCACTCCTGCAACTGGTTGCTGTGGTGGCGCAGCTCCGCGATCCAGAACAAGGCTGCCCCTGGGACCGCGAACAAACGCCGACCAGCCTGATTCCCTACGTGCTGGAAGAGGCCTACGAAGTCGTTCACGCCTTGCGCCAGGGCAATCCCAACGCGATCGCAGAGGAATTGGGAGACCTGCTGCTGCAAGTGGTGCTGCAAGCCCAAATTGCCAGTGAGAGCCAACAGTTTGATTTAGCAACGGTAGCCGATGGCATTACCGAGAAGCTGATCCGTCGTCATCCCCACGTGTTTGGCGAAGCGATCGCAGAGACCCCGGAAGCGGTACAAGCAACCTGGCAAGCAATCAAAGCTCGTGAGAAAGGCGAGGTCGCGGAGACCCTGACCCACTGCCTCAGCCGCTATGCAGCGACTCTGCCACCTTTGACGGCTGCCCTCAAGATTTCCCAGCGGGCCGCCAAGGCTGGGTTTGAGTGGCCGAATTTGGCGGGGGTCTGGGACAAGTTTGAAGAAGAGTTAGCCGAGCTGAAAGAGGCCCTCGATAGCGGCGATCGCGATCACGCCGAGGCTGAGCTGGGGGATCTGCTGTTCAGCTTGGTCAATATTGCTCGCTGGTGCCAACTAGATCCGGTCGCAGCCCTTCAGGGCACCAACGATCGCTTTGTGGCCCGTTTCCAGAAAGTGGAGGCCGCCGCTGGTCAGTCCCTCGATAGCTTGGGCATTGAAACGTTGGAAAAACTCTGGCAACAGGCGAAACGGGAGTTAGGGCAATCCTCTGTTTAGACGGAGGCAAAGGGCGATCGCGTCTGGATTAGGGCTCTGTAGCCACTAACTGTTTGCGGATCTGCCAGCCGATCGCCACAACCAAACCGATCATCAGACTGCCAATGCCGATAAAACTCGGCAGCCAGAACGACCATTGCAGATGGTTCTCGCCAGACTGCAGCTTCCAGCACTGTCGCTGGAGCTTACCCTGCGCACTACTGGCGCTGGGCTGGGGCTGACTGCGACTACCGCGTGGCGTTTCCAAGCAAACTTCCAGATCGAGCAGTGCCCCTGGGTCAAACAACACCTGTTGATCGCGGCGGGCGATCGCAAAATCTGAGAGATCAACGTTCAAATCGAGCTGATTGCCAATCGCCAGTAGGGCATTACTCTGGCGGACCGTCAGGCTCGGTTCCGGCAAGATCAGGGGTGTAGACTCCGGTCTTTCGAGGGGAGAGTAGAGCTGAGCGAATTTCGTTTCGAGATCGCGGCCATTATCAAAGGGAAGAGTCAGCCACCACTCATTGCGATCGCGCCGTACTTTGCCACCCAGTTGTTTGCCACGCTGGGAAAGTTGCTGAAACCACTGCTGAGCTGCAGGTCGATTTAGGGCACTGAGGCGATCGTTCAGCTTCACATGTTGGATCAATTCACCGGCCGTTTGCCCTTGAAAGCGAATCGTCGTTTCTGCTTGGACACAGCCACCAAGCGCCACAGTCAACAGCAAGCAGAGCAGGGGCAACAGACGACGGAAGGCCACAGGAACTCCTAGGAAGATGCCGAAGCTTCAGGTTGGACGAAACAAGATCCAACCCAACAACGCTATCAAGAACAGCAAGCCAAACCCAAGGAAGCGATTATCGCGGGTGTTGATCCGGTTGAGGTCATCGACTGGCGTCAGCCGATAGTCTGGCTCTTTCTCCTCTTTGGCCGAGCCACCCGGTGCCTGCCGCAGTTTTGCCAGAGTATCCTCCGACAGGCTGGTCAGGTCAGGAATCTCCACCTGCCAGTCAGCCCTCCGTTCCAGTCGCGGGGCTTCGAGGATATAGAGCAGTTGGGCCGCGAGTTGTCGCTGTTCGCGCAGGGGATGTTTCGCCAGTTGGCGACAGACTGTTTTGGCCGCCTCAATGTCTCCGATCGCTTGATAGGCGGTGGCCAACCAGTAGCGAATCTCTGCACCGATCGCGCTGGCCACCGCAGCCTGCTCAGCAGCGGTTTCGAGGGCAGCGATCGCCTGCCGATAGTCACCGCGAGCGATCGCCGCTTGCCCGATTGCTAGCCCCTGCTCTGTCGAGACGGAATTGCGATCGCTCATTGCCAGGGTTGATGGGCCTCGTGGTAGCCCGAGCCAACAATCATCGTGCCAATGCCCGCATCCGTGAAAATCTCCAGCAGCAGCGCATGGGGAATTCGACCATCAATGATGTGAGCAGCCCGTACGCCTTGAGCGAGAGATCGGATACAACAATCCACCTTAGGAATCATGCCGCCACCGACAATCCCTTGGGCAATCAGTTCGCGGCTTTGGGGGATGTTGAGACGGGGAATCAGGCTTTCGGGACGTTTGGGATCTTCGAGGATGCCACGGGTATCCGTCAGCAAAATCAGTTTTTCTGCATTCAGAGCTGCGGCAATTTCACCGGCGACGGTATCTGCGTTGATGTTGAAGGATTGGCCGTTTTCATCGGCAGCAACGCTAGAAATGACGGGAATGTAACCGCGCTCCAGCAGCGGCTCAATCACTTCGCTGTTGACGCTGTTGACTTCGCCGACAAAACCAATCCCTTCCTGATCGTGGGGACGCGCTAGGACCAGACGACCATCGGTACCACAGAAACCAACGGCCCGTCCGCCTGTGGTATTGATCCGCGAGACGATGTCTTTATTGACGCGGCCAACCAGCACCATCTCGACCACTTCCATGGTGTCGGCATCGGTGACTCGGAGACCGTTATGGAACTGAGGCTCAATCCCAACCCGCCCCAGCCAAGCGTTAATTTCTGGCCCGCCACCGTGAACCACAACGGGGCGCATGCCCACACAGGCCAAGAAGACGATGTCACGCATCACCGCTTCCTTCAGCTCTTCCTGCTTCATGGCAGCGCCGCCATATTTGACGACGACGGTACGCCCAGCAAACTGCTGGAGGTAGGGTAGAGCTTCGCTGAGAATGCGAACGCGATCGGCTGCGCCTGCTTCGATAAACTCGCTAGACATCGGCGGGCACCTCAGCGGTGACGATCAGGGCGACTTCCACGCGATCGCTCGTGGGTTGGGTGACTTCTGCCCGTAGTCCAGGCCCAAAGAAACGGCCAATGCGCTCCTGCTTTTCTTTCCAAGTCTCAAAGTCCACATGGGGAGACGCAAAATCGAGCACGAGCGTGTAGGCTCCCTCGCGATTTTCCTCCCGCAGCGCCACAAGTTCGGGGCGTTCGTCGTCACTGGGACTCAGCCCCAACTTTTCGAGGGCCACATCTAAGTGCGCTTCTTGCCCGTAGCGGAACCGAGTCACATCTTGGCGGACTTGATTTTGAGTTTTGGTTGCTTGGGCTTTGCGGAGCTGGATCACCTCAGCGGCAGCCCTAGCTAAGGGTACAGGTTTCAGTTCGGCCGATTTGAGCGCCAAGCCCCCCAACAGTAAGGGAATGCCGTAGAAAAAACCCGCCAAGTTGAGGGTGGCGTTATCGATGACGAAGTAAGCGTAGAAACCCACTAGGGTCAGGGCGGTACCGATGACGGTCAGGAGATTGCCAAGGGGAAAACCGAGCATGCGCGTCCAGCAGACAAGACTCTTCCAATCCTAAGATGTTGGCGATCGCTCCTTGAGATTTCCAGCAGCGGTCAAGATAGAACGAGTGCTTTACTGCTGCAATGACTGACGACTCGCGATCGCTCTCTGACCAAATCCGCCAGCGCCTCACGCTGCTGCGCCAGCAACGCCAAGTGCTGGTGACGCTCCAAGGCCAAAACCTTGGCGAACTCCAATTGGATGTGGAGCAGGCCTTGGTGGAGCTCGATGACTTGCTGCAGGAAGGCGATCGCCTCTTCCCCACAACAGTCACGCCGGACGCCTAGAGCAAGACGTTGCTGAACGATCGCCTCAACCTTGAGTCCTTGGCCTGAACTCTACCGAGTCAGGATTGCTAGGGGAGGGGCGTTAAGTCAGGGCGATCGCAGGCTGTTTCTGGACGGTAGTGAGGCGATCGCTGCTGACTACGGCGATAAAAAAGCGACTCCCAATTTGGAAGCCGCAATTTGATTTGAATTCTAAGGATTGAAGCAGTCGAAGCAAGACTTAGTAGAGGTCTTCTTCTTTGTGGGTTTCGATCGTCACATCGGAGGTCGGATAGGCGACGCAGGTCAGGACAAAGCCTGCTGCAATTTGGTCGTCATCCAAGAAGGATTGATCCGATTGGTCGACGGTACCAGAGACGACTTTGCCAGCACAGGTCGAGCAAGCACCAGCACGGCAGGAGTAAGGCAGGTCAATGCCTTGCTCTTCAGCGGCGTCCAAGATGTAGGTATCGTCAGCCACGTCGATCGTGGTGTTCAAGCCTTCGGCAGCATTGACGAGCGTAACCTTGTAGGTTGCCATGAGCGTGTCCTCTATCGCTTTTGGGGTGGCAGAGCTCATCGATTGACAGCCTGCCCGTACCTTTCCCATTGATACTATGGGTTGCCAAAGGGCGAACTGCGCCGCGAGAAATGCTATCAATCGCCAGTCTAGACATAAGGGAATTTTATGTCTAAGCAATGGAGCGTGGCCGGAAAGTTCGTAGGGGTAATCACGGCTCAAACTCGGCCCGCTCCCAGTAAGCCCTCTAAGCTAAGCATTAGTGAGATTTATCGTTCCGGCCGAAAATCCGCGACCAAACGACACCAATCTCCCTGACTGGCGCGATCGCGGATCACCCAACCGTACTCTTCCAAAGTGACGCTGACAGTGTCGGCTTGACTGGTTAGCAAGCCGCTAAAGATTGCCCAGCTGCCAGGACTAGCCAACTCAGACAGCGTCGGTGTTAGAGCTTGGATGATGTGCGCCAAGATGTTGCACAAAAAGCCGTCAAATCGAACGCCCTGCGCATGCAGCGGCTGCAGTTGATCCGCACTGCCGATCGCGGTCCAGAAGCGATCGCCTTCCAAATCATTTAAGGCGGCGTTAGCTTGGGTTGCCCCAACCGCGAGGGGATCGGTGTCCACCGCGTAGACCTGTTTGGCCCCGAGCAGCAGTGCCCCGATCGCCAAAATGCCAGAGCCACAGCCGACATCGGCGATCACCTTGTCGGCAACCGGAACCGTTTCCAGCCCCTCTAAACAAAGCTGCGTGGTGGGATGAGCTCCGGTACCAAAGGCGGTGCCGGGATCAAGCTGCAGCAGCAAGCGATCGCTGGGTTCTGGTTCCAACCAGGCTGGTTGAATCAAGAAGCGATCGCCCAGCTCTTGGGGTTGCCAGTGGCGTTTCCAGCTCTCAGACCAATCCTCTTCATCGAGGGTCTGCCAGCTCAAACTGGGTGTGGGCAAGCCGAGATCCGCAGCATCAGCATTGATCTCTTGCAGGAGGCGATCGCGAATCGTCTCCTCCCACAGCTCCGCCGGAAAATAGCTATGGACTTGCAAGCCTTGGGCTTTGCTTTCACAGACAAAACCCCGTCCCCCCGCCTCTGACAGCCGCCAATAGAGTAGGTCTTCCAGCAGGGGGTCGCAGTGAACCTCGACCTGCCACCACGATTGACTGACTGGCACTAGAGCACCACCGTGTAGGCGTCACTGATGCCAGCTACCTTGGTGATTTCCGCCAAGATGCCTTCCGGCAGCGGATCATCCAAGCTCAGTACCATCACCGCGTCGCCGCGCACAATCCGGCGTCCGACCTGCATGCTGGCGATATTGACGTTAAAGCTCCCCAAGAGCGAGCCGATCTTGCCGATGATGCCGGGCATATCGCGGTGGCGTGTGAACAGCATGTAGCGGCTGGGCGGCACGTTGACCGGAAACTCATCGACATTGGTGATTCGAATTTCGCCATCACCGAGCAGAGCACCCATGACGCGGTGTTCGCCATTGGAGCCGGTCGCCACCAGTTGCAGCGAACCGCCAGCGTAGTCATCGCGGACGGATTCATCCCGCGTTTCGATGATCCGAATGCCCCGCTCTTTGGCTTCGATCATGGCGTTAACGTAGTTGACCCGCTCGCGCAGCGCTTGGGTCAGTAAGCCTTTGAGGGCGGCAACCACGATCGGCTGGCTCTGTTGCGCGGCTAATTCCCCTTGCAGTCGCACCGTCAGCTGTTCCAAGCGGCCACCGGCGACTTGGCTGAGCAGGTTGCCGAGGGTTTCCGCCAGCTGCAAGTAGGGCCGTAGTTTTTCCAGAATGTCTGGGTAGAGCCCGGGAATGTTGACTGCCGAGCGCGCTGGTAGCCCCAGCAAGACGTCCCGGATTTGTTCAGCCACATCAACCGCAACGTTGACCTGGGCTTCCGTCGTCGAAGCGCCGAGGTGCGGCGTCAGGATCAGGTTTTTGCCCAAGGCCCGCAGGGGGGAATCGGCTTGGAGCGGTTCTTGGTCGTAAACATCGAGGGCTGCCCCGCCAATTTTGCCAGCAGCGATCGCGTCAGCCAAGGCCTGCTCATTAATCACGCCGCCGCGAGCACAGTTGATGATCCGAGTCGTCGGCTTCATCTTCGCCAAAGTCTCGGCATTGATCAGATTGGCAGTTTCTGGCGTTTTGGGAATGTGGAGGGTGATGTAGTCCGCTTCTTGGAAGAGGATGTCCAGTTCCACCAACCGAGCACCAATTTGCTCAGCTCGCTCAGCTGAAATGAAGGGATCGTAGGCGAGCAATTTCATGCCCATCGCCTTGGCGACCGTGGCGACGTGGGAGCCGATTTTACCCAAGCCAACGACACCGAGGGTTTTCTTGTAGACTTCAGTGCCGACAAAGCTCTTGCGATCCCAGCCGCCCGATTTAGTCGAAGCGTTGGCATCGGGAATATGCCGCGACAGCGACAGCATCATCGCCAGCGTATGTTCGGCTGCTGCAATCGTGTTGCCTTCCGGCGAGTTGACCACAACGATGCCGCGCCGCGTTGCCGCTGGAACATCGACGTTATCGACCCCAACTCCAGCCCGACCAATGATCCGTAGCTTTTGACCGGCCTCAATCACTTCTGCGGTGACACGAGTGCCCGATCGCAGCATCAGCGCATCGTATTCGCCAATGATTTGCGCCAGTTCGGACGGCGACAATCCCGTCTTGACGTCTACCTGAGCGACTTGCGAGAGAATGTCGAGACCGACCTGATCGATGGGGTCGGAGACCAGAACCTTGGGCATGGTGAGCCAACGAGCGACAGGAATGGACGATCCGCAGATTCGCCCGATCATTCATTCTAAAGGTGGCGTGGGCTGTGCCCCATGCTCGCAAGCGGCGAATTCTGCAACCCAACCCCGAACCTATGACCTACCTGATTGCTGTTTTGCGCGATCGCCCCACGGTGGAAGCAGCCTGCGCTGCTTTGGCTGAAACCGGCTGGTCAAGCGACTTCTGGAGCGTGGTGGGTGAAGGCTGGGAAAGTAGCGATCGCTTCGGTTTGCTCAATCCTAAGCAGCGATCGCGGCAACGGGTGCGCTGGATGGCGACTTGGCTGGTGCCCTTTGGTTTTGCAGGTGGTTTGGTCTTCAGCAAAATTACGGGGCTAGAAACCTTTGCTTGGGCAGGGCCAGTCGGCAATGACCTCGTGGGGGGCGTGCTAGGTGCCTTGTCGGGCTTGATGGGCAGCGCTTTCATCGGTGGTGGTTTCGGCGTTGGTAACCTGTCGGGTTTTGATCCGCTGCCATTCCGCAATCGGCTTGAGGAAGGCAAGTTCGTGCTGATTCTGCGGGGCAACGATGCTGTGACCACTCAAGCCTGGCGTCTGCTGCGATCGGTCAATCCGGAGTCCTTGCAAACCGTCGAGGAGAGTCTGTAGATGTTGCCGCGTCAAGACTTGCCGGCTGGGGCTGATAACCGAGACTGTCTGGCACGATTGATCGATCTGGCTGAGCAGTCGATCCGCACTTGGGAACCGGCAATCAGTGATTTTCTGTCGCCGCCGGAGTTAGCGGAAGCCCAAGAGCGATTGGGCCGATTGACGGAATTACAACTTCTACCTTGGGGCGGTTATCCACAGGCCGAGCGTCAGCGCCTAGCGATCGCCCGCAGTGAGATGCCTCTCGACGTGGATCAGATCGCGATCGCAGCGGTAGAGATTGCTGGCAACTTCTTGTTCGACCCTGCGAGCCATCGTGACTTTTTGGGGTCTTTGCTAGGGACTGGTCTTGTCCGCGAAAAAGTAGGCGATATCCTCGTGCTGGGCGATCGCGGTGCCCAAGCACTGGTGATGCCAGAACTCGTGGAATTTCTGGGTCTGCAACTGACCCAAGTCCGCAGCGTTCCGGTGAAGGTTCGCGAAATTCCTCTGGCAGAACTGCGCATCCCAGCCCCACGGATCAAGCAACTGACCACCGTAGAAGCTTCGTTACGGTTGGATGCGATCGCCTCAGCCGGTTTTGGCCTCTCGCGCAGCAAGATGGTGGACCTGATCAGTCGTGGAGAGGTTCGAGTCAACTGGAAAGCGGCGACCCAGCCCAGTACTCAGCTCAAAACGGGCGATCTCGTAGCAGTGCGTGGCAAAGGTCGCCTCGCGATTGGTGATGTTCAAGTAACGAAGAAGGAACGCTATCGCCTAGAGCTAACACGTTACGTTTAGATCGCAAATCGTAAGTAAAAAAGTCGCAAGTATAGAAATCTAGCTGAACAGATGCAGCTCCTTAGGTTCAGCCATTACTTTGCTAGGGGCTTAAATTTTAATTCTAAGTATGCTGAGAGCCAAATCCAGACTTTAGCCTACTAAGTAAGTAGATCACTTAATCCTAGGCTTGATGGCTTGGGATTTATTCCCAATTTTATGATTCCAGACAATACCGGCCAAGAAAGAACTGAGGAGAGCAGCGTTTATGCCCGGTAAAGCGAAGGGGCGCAGTCTCACCGCAGCTCAGTTTAATTTACGGAGCGATCGCCTGATCGCTGGCAAAGCACTTCGAAATGTTCTGCCCAGAACTGAACAGGCGAGCTGGCAACCCGCCCAGGATCGCCGCGATCCGATCGCCATTCTAGAAGACTCGAATCAAGGCCGAGTGCCTGAGCTAATTCCCATTCGCTATGGCCGCATGTTGCGCAGTCCGTTCACCTTTCTGAGAGGTTCTGCGGCGATCATGGCCTACGACTTGGCAACGACGCCCAATACTGGCATTCATGTGCAGGCTTGCGGCGACTGCCATCTTTTAAACTTTGGCCTATTCGCAACACCAGAGCGCAACCTTGTTTTTGACATCAATGATTTTGACGAGACACACCCTGCCCCTTGGGAGTGGGATCTCAAACGACTTGCAGTCAGCTTTGTAATTGCTGCTAGAAACAACCAGGTGGTTGATCAAGAGGCCGAATCTATTGCTGTCAGCTGTACTCGCTCCTATCGAGAACATTTACGCAACTATTCTCGGATGAGCCCACTTGAGGTTTGGTACGCACGTCTTGAGATGAAAGAGATTATCGAGATGGCTCCCACTGAAAAGATCAGAAAGCGCCGAGAAGAATTTGCAGAACGCGCCCAAAAAAGAATTGCTGAGCACCTCTTCCCTAAAATTGTAACTCTGAAGGAAGGGAAGCATCAGTTTGTTGATCAGCCGCCAATTCTCTTTCATAGCAATGACCCAACTTTAAGAAATCGAGTCATCAATGGACTACAAGCATATCGTAAATCGCTGCCGGATGAACGGCGTGTTCTTTTCGATCGCTATCGACTAGAAGACTACGCAACGAAGGTGGTTGGTATTGGAAGTGTAGGTACTCACTGCAGTATTGCTCTCTTTTTCTCTGAAGAGAATCACCCCTTGATTTTGCAAGTTAAGGAAGCTCGTCAATCAGTTCTAGAACCTTATACTCAGACGAATTGCTATGAGAATCAAGGACAAAGAGTCGTTGTTGGTCAGCGATTAATGCAGTCGTCTAGCGATATCTTTTTGGGCTGGGCACGATCGGATTTAGGTCGCGATTTCTATGTTCGACAATTGCGAGATATGAAATTTTCCTTGCCCATCGATGGAATGCAAGCCGAGCGATTCCACCGCTATGCCGAGTTCTGTGGTTGGGCGCTCGCCCGTGCCCATGCCAAAGCAGGGGATGCAGCCACAATTAGTGGCTATTTGGGAAAAGCAGATGCTTTCGATGAAGCGATCGCAAAATTTGCAGTCGCCTACGCCGATCAAACCGAACAAGACTATACAGCCCTAGTTCAGGCTGTGGCCAGCGGCCGCATTGAGGCGATCGTCGAAGAAGACCTGTAGGAACACCTTGCCCAGCGAGCTGAACTTGGGGATCCTCTCTGCTGGGCCACACCCGAGCCACTGGAACCCTGACGACCGAGCCCCCGCACAGGCAAAGAAGCGGGGACTACAAATGAGAATCTAGGCAGAGACGGGAGATTCTAAAGCTGCCAGTAGAGCATCGCCCATGCCTTTGCAGCCCACAAGAGTCATTCCTTCGGAATACAGATCGCCAGTTCGGTAGCCCTGATCGAGCACTTGGTTGACAGCAGCTTCAATGCGGGCAGCAGCTTCCGGCTCATCCAAGCCGTAGCGCAACATCATAGCTGCGCTCAACACTTGAGCGAGGGGGTTGGCTTTGTCTTGACCAGCGATGTCAGGTGCAGAGCCATGTACCGGTTCAAAAACGCCGGGGCCTTCGGCACCCAAGCTGGCAGACGGCAGCATGCCAATGCTACCCGTCAGCATTGCCGCAATGTCCGAAAGGATATCCCCAAAAAGATTGCCCGTGACGATGGTGTCGAACTGCTTGGGCCAACGCACCAACTGCATGGCGGCGTTATCAACGTAGAGGTGGCTGAGCTCCACATCAGCGTAGTCGCTGCCCAAGAGCGTCATCCGATCGCGCCAGAGTTGGGAGACCTCGAGCACATTTGCCTTATCCACCGAGCAAAGACGTTTGCCCCGTTTGCGGGCAATGTCAAAGGCAACTCGGCCAATGCGATCAATCTCATCCTCGCGGTAGACCATGGTGTTGAAAGCTCGCTGTCGTCCCTGTTCATCGGCGAAGCAGCCTTTAGGTTCCCCAAAGTAAATGCCGCCGGTCAGTTCTCGCACCACCATCAAATCGACGCCTTCGATCACTTCCCGTTTGAGGGAGGAGGCATCAACCAATTGAGGCAAAATTGCGGCGGGCCGCAGATTGGCAAACAGACCTAAGCCAGCTCGCAGACCTAAAAGACCGGTTTCCGGACGCTGCGATCGCGGCAAGGAATCCCACTTGTAGCCCCCGATCGCAGCCAGTAGGACAGCATCACTGTTGCGACAGGTCGCCAACGTGGCTTCAGGCAGGGGCTCACCGGTGGCATCGATTGCCGATCCGCCGATCAGTGCTTCCTCAAATTCAAAGTTGAGGTCAAACTGGCGACCGATTGCCCGCAGGATGTCAACGGTCACTGCCATAATCTCGGGACCGATGCCATCGCCAGGAAGCAGGGTAATCCGATAGGAGCGGGTCATGGGCGATCGCCTGAAGTCAGCGATTTTCACTGTACTAGAACCGCCTCCTCTCACCCAAAACTGAGCTGAGCCACCCCAAGAAAGGTCTGGGTCAACCTACTGGAAAATGACAGGTAGCCTACCCTGCCCAGCGAGCGAGCGCCCGAGGTTGGAGAGACTACTAGGACATCACGAGGCAGTGATGGAAGAAGGTTTGCAGGCGATCGAGCAGGCGGAGCGCGGGACGATGCTCGAGCTCTTGCTCAATTTCACAGAGAACTGCTGCCTCACGGGCGTCAATAAGGCTATCAGCGTAGATGACGCTGCTGATTTGCTCTAGCAAGGCTTCAACATCCTCACGACGGGGATGCTGTCTCAAATAAGCTGTTAGCCACTGTTCGAAAACAGCAGGCGAAATCGGTGTCGTTCGAGTCATGAGATCCTGAAATTCCGGATCGGCAGCCAAACGATGTTTTTCTAGCAAGCCCTTCAGGTAATTTCTTTCCTCGGGCTGCATATCGCCATCTAGCCAAGCAGCGCCAATGAGTAAGCGTAAAACAGAGCGTTGGTCGTGGGGCTCAAGGGTCAAGGGACGCATGGTTACAGACACCAATGCAACTGAGGAAAAGATTTCGGAGTCCAACCTCTCTCCTAGGATAGAGGGCCACCGAAAAAGTCGTGAGTTTCGCAAACCATTCTTTATGTTCAGGGCTTAAAATCAATCTGGTAGGTGTCAACCCGAAAACCAGAAGCGATTGTGCACCTGGGCTGAGCGATCGCTTGATCTCTTTCGGATGACATAGCGGGATTGTGATGGCCACAAACAACTGCCATAAAATAAAATGACATAAGTCTAAAGCTTAATGTTTGTTGCAGCTTTTTGAATGGTCATATGCTCAGTGTTTTTTATGATTTATAAATGACAATGAGTAGTTTAAGCTTTTGATATTGACCAAGCAAAAAAGAACTTTTGTGGTGAAATCTAGGGTTGGATTCAACTTTATAAATACAGGGTGAATACTGCGGGTTTTATAAATCCGTTGAAGTTTTTTAAGGTCAGGCGTAGAAGGGTGTCTGACGGCACTGCGATAGTGTTGTCAGACTCGCTTGGTCTGCCCCCATAACTCGCGATCGCGGAAGCCAAATCAGGACTGGTTGCGAGCGTTTGTCTCTGGCTGGCGATCCCAATCGGTTAAGGGAGTTGTCGCGCTTCAGTTTCACACTCAGCGGCCCTAGAACTCTGTTGGAGAGGGCGATCGGCAAAGTTTTTGGTCAGCCTGCTTGACAGCCACTGTTGCAGGCTGCAATATTAATAACTGCGCAAAGACGCGGGCGATTAACTCAGGGGTAGAGTACCACCATGACAAGGTGGGAGCCACTGGTTCAAATCCAGTATCGCCCATACTCAAGCCAGACAACCTAAGCGGTTACTCTTTCCATCCGTACTAGCCTTCGATAGTGCAGCGGATGCTAGCTCGGCTTAGTCTTGGCTGCTGTCAGCATGATAGGAGCTGCGCACGAGTGGCCCCGATCGCACCTGCTGAAAACCCAAATCTCGGGCGATCGCCCCCAGTTCCTCAAATTCAGCTGGCGTCCAATAGCGCTGCACCGGTAGGTGAGCTAGAGAGGGCTGGAGATATTGCCCCAAGGTCAGGCGATCGCAACCGACTTGCCGCAGCGCCTGCATCGTTTCAATCACTTCAGCCTGGGTTTCGCCCAGACCCAACATCAAACCTGACTTCGTGGGAATCATGGGAGCTTGCTGCTTCGCTAGCGCCAGCAACCGTAGCGAGCGATCGTAGCGAGCGCCGCGCCGCACTTGGCCTTGCAGTCGCTCGACGGTTTCAAGGTTGTGGTTAAAGCAAGCGGGTTGTTCAGCGAGAACAACTGCCAAGCGATCCGCCTGAGCCTGTTCAGCGCGATCGCGATCGGGTTCGCCCCCCCAAAAGTCTGGGGTCAACACTTCAATTTGGGTCTGAGGACAGCGCTGGGTGATCGCTTGCATCGTAGCGGCGAATTGAGTCGCACCCTGATCCGGCCGATCATCTCGGGCAACCGCTGTCAGCACCACATACTGGAGGCCCAAGGTCTCAACCGCTTCGGCCACGCGATCGGGTTCAGTCGGATCCAGTGGCAGCGGTGCATGGCCTTTATCTACTTGGCAAAAAGCACAGGACCGCGTACAGGTCGGTCCCATCAGTAAAAAGGTGGCTGTCCCCCGGGCATAGCATTCGCCCCGATTTGGACAGCGGCCTTCCTCACAAATGGTGTGAATCTGGCGTTGTTTGACAATTTGTTGGACGCGCGAGACCTGACTGGCAAACCCCAGGCCTGATCGCAGCCAAGGGGGGAGGGTGGAAGCGGGCGGTCTAGAGGCACTCACCGCAAAAGTCCAACGCTGCAGGCATTGTGGCACGGTTGACCCCAGCCTGAGCTGCTCGTTCCAGTTGAGACAGTCTCAAGATCGGCAACCAGGGGCGCAAGCTTCTGGTCCCGGAGAATTGTCTTCTTCACTTCGTCCTAACTGGATTAGAGAATGCAACATCAGTCCTGAGTTTGGGTGGTGGCCTAGCCGCCGAAGTAGATGCGAACGGTCTGCAAGCCTGCCTTACGCAGCGTCTGCAGTACTGTATTGAGCTGGCTAGACTGGGCGTAGGGGCCAACTACCACGAAGTTGCCCAGCGGTAGCGATCGGCTCTGAACCTGTCCGCCCTGCAGGTCGAAGCGAGTCAGGACGCTCGTCAGAGCTGGTACGTCTTGGCCGAAGCTAGGAATCGCCAGGTAATAGCCCCGGTTGTAGGTGGTGGGAATCGGTTGGGGCGTGTTGGCGAAGGGACTCGGCAGTTCCAACGAAGGAATCAAGCGGCCATCGACCGTGTCTTTGGCAAAGCCGGTGATTCCCAAAGCTTGAAATTGTTGCAGCCGTTGTTTGGCTTCAGTTGCGCCGGTAAAGGTACCCAGAGTGATAACCGTGCGCCCTTCGAAGTTGAGGAAGCCAACGCTGGGGTCTATCGTCCGCATAATATCGAGCAGCGCTTGGCTCGAACTATTGACGAAGACAACATAGTTGCCGGTACTAGGAGAGGGTACCGATCCTCCCGTCGGGACAGGAACGGAGGTTCCTGCTGGCACAACAGGTGTCACTGTGGGGGGCGCAGGCTGTACAGGGATGGGCGCTGAAGGAACAGCCGTTGGGGGCGGCGGTGGCAAAATATCTTGCGCGATCGCACTAGCGGCGGGAATGAGGCTGCTCGAAAGGCTACTGAGAAGTAGAAGAAACGATCGCACAGGCATTTGGCTTTGGGGCTCCAAGCCCTCCCTTCGCTGGCAGTGAGTCTAACGGGTTGATCTCCGCCTCGCAAGTTGTCGGTGTTAGCCTAGAACTGCTACTGCTGCCCAAGTTGACAGAAATAATGGAGCGCGTTGTCGTCGGACTCTCTGGCGGAGTCGATAGTTCCGTCGCTGCGGCGTTACTACATCGCCAAGGCTACGCCGTAGAAGGGTTGACGCTCTGGCTGATGAAGGGCAAGGGACAGTGCTGCTCGGAAGGCATGGTGGATGCGGCCGGCATCTGTGAGCAAATGGGCGTGCCTTATCACGTCGTTGATAGCCGCGATCGCTTCCAGGAGGCGATCGTTGATTACGTTGTCCAAGGCTACGAAGCTGGCATTACGCCGCTGCCCTGTTCGCAGTGCAATCGGGCCGTCAAGTTTGGGCCAATGCTTGACTACGCCAAAACTGAGTTAAAGGCTGATGCGATCGCGACGGGGCATTATGCGCGTCTGCGCCAGAATCCTGAAACGGGGCGGACAGAGCTGCTGCGCGCCGTCGATCGCAATAAGGATCAGACGTACTTTCTCTACGATCTCCCTCAATCGGTACTTCAATCCGTCAAGTTCCCCTTGGGTGAATTGACCAAACCGGAGACCCGCCAAATTGCAGCTGAGCTGGGGCTGCGTACCGCCGAAAAACCGGAAAGTCAGGATCTTTGCTTGGCAGAAGTCCATGGCTCGATGCGGGCATTTCTTGATCGCTACATCGAGTCGCGCGAAGGCGAGATTGTTGATCAGAGTGGTCGCGTTCTGGGCAAACACACGGGCATCCATCACTACACAATTGGCCAACGCAAGGGCTTGGGGATTGCCCATAGTGAGCCGCTCTACGTGATTGCGATCGATCCGATTCAGAATCGTGTGGTCGTCGGCGATCGCCATAGTGCAGCCCAATCTGAATGCACGGTCTCGCGGGTCAATTGGGTTTCGATCGCCCAACCTGATGCCCCGATTCAAGCGGCCGTCCAAGTGCGCTATCGCTCGGCACCCGTACCCTGTACCGTGATTCCCCTAGCGGGCGATCGGGCTCGTATTTTGTTTGCAGACCCCCAGTTCAGCATTACGCCCGGCCAAGCGGCGGTTTGGTATGACGGCGATCGCCTTCTGGGTGGAGGCCTGATTGATCGCGTGGAGCGAACAACGGAGCCAGTCTAGGCATCATCGCCACTGCGCAGAATCGATTTGAGGTGCTTGAGCCCCTTTTTGACTTGGCGCGACACTGTGACCGCGCTCAGACCGAGTTTTTCAGCAACCTCGCGCTGGGTCAGGTCATAGAAAAAGACAAACTCGAGAATTTCACGAGTTCTCTGCTCGAGCAGCTGCATTGCTTGCTGGAGTCGAATCCGATCCTCTTCGGCAAGCTGAAAACTGCGATATTTCGGATCTGCGATCGAGTCGCCGAGGCTTGTGACCTGCTCCTCATCGGCGTACAACGGCTGGTCGAGGCTGAGAGTGGTGCGATTGCGGCCAATCAGACGCACCTCTTGCCATTCCTCAGCATCCAAGCCCAAGCCCTGGCGCAGCTCTTCCTCCGTGGGTGATCGCCCTAGTTCACGCTGGAGTTTATGGCGGAGGGGGTCAATTTGCTGATGAAGTTCGGCCCAGCGCCGGGGTACTCGCACAGTGCCACTGCGATCGCGCAGATAGTGTTGAATCTCGCCGCGGATATAGGGTACTGCGAACGAACTAAATGCTTTACCCCGCTCCAGTTCAAAGCGATCGATCGCCGCAATTAACCCCAAGGATCCAATCTGCACAAGCTCCTCAAAGCTTTCGGGGCAGCGTTGCACCCAGCGGTAGGCTTCCTGACGCACCAACCCCAAATTCAGCTCAACGAGTCGATTCCGAATTCGATGATCACGCGTCTGTTGATACTGCCGTAGCAACAGAAACGTTTGTCGGCGGGGGTCAGAGGAGAGAGGTTCGCCCACATTGCTAACCAAGCAGAGGCAGCGTTTATTGCCCTAAGAATCGCACAAGCTTTGCAGCGACAGCGGTAAACGTTGAACTTGTTGACTAAAGCAGTACCCGGGACTGACCTAGACAGGAACTCAAATCCTAGTCATGAGGCCTAAGGTAACCCTACTGCCCTCTGGAGCGGTCGCACTGTCAACAGCACGACTTCACATTTGCTACATGAAGTGGCACGGCAATAGTCATCGGGATTGACCGGAATTCCAGCGTTCAGGTTGTGAAGTCGATACTGCTATTGAGGGGGGCTAACGAGGGCTTTCAGCATAGTGACGGAAGCGATCGAGATCGGCTTTGAGGGTGCCTTCAACAATGCGCCCCAAGAATAGCTTGTCCATCAATGGGCCAAGGCCGCCCGGAATCGCGTAGGAAATGCTCAGCCGCACGATGCTGTGATCTTGGCGATCGTAGAAACGAATGGCACCCCGATTGGGCAGACCATCCACTGACTCCCACTGGATTAACTGCTGCGGTACCAGCCGCGTAATCCGTGACAGCCAGCTAAACTCAAATCCCTGAGAAGCGAGCTTCCATCGCGACAGCTCGGGATCGTCTTTCTGGACTTGCACCGAGTCGATCCACTTCATCCAGCGGGGCATTTGCTCCAGATCCGACCACAGTTCCCAAGCACGCGCCACGGGAACAGCGACTTCGACCTGTACGCTATGTTCGAGCCAATCGCTCATCCAAGATCCTCGAGACTGGGTTCGATCGCTGCCCGCCGATTACGCAGCGATCGCCTGAGCTTCTAACATTGCTTTGGCGGCCCGGCGTCCCGAAATCGTGGCTCCCTCCATGCTATCGATGTAGTCCTGCTGCGTGTAGCTGCCGGCCAGGAAGAAGTTAGCGATCGGGGTTTTTTGATCAGGGCGGAATGGATCCATGCCCGGTGCCTCCCGATAGAGCGATTGCGCCAACTTGACTACATTGGACCAAGTCATATTGAGATCGCGGCTGCTGGGGAAGAGCTCATGCACTTGCTTGAGCACATGCTGAGCGATGTCTTCGTTCTTCATGGCAATGAAGGGATCGCCGGGTGTTAGAACGCATTGCAAGAGGGATCCTTGGCCTTTGCGGTAGTAGTCCTTGGGACTACTCAGGGCGAGGTCAGTAAAGCAAGAGAAATCGGCGTCAGCGGTGTAGAGCAGGTTATCGAGGCCAGTCGCATGGTCGAGTTGGTGCCGTTTTTCGCGATCGACCAGCTCGGTCACCCAGCCATCGAAGCGCAGTTGCACCGTCGCGACCGGCACCGCATCCAGCTTGTAGATGTTGTCGAACTCCGACCACTTGCGCCAGGCCTCCGGCAGCAAACGCTGAATTCCCGGCACATCGCAGGCCGCCAGATACACATCTGCTTCCACCCGTTCCACGGCATCACCGTCAGCGATCTGTAGACCTGTGACCACGGTTTGACCGTTGGTTTCCGTATATTCAATCTCCCGCACCCGTCGCTGCAGGTGCAGCGTTGCCCCTCGCGCTTGGATGTAGTCCAGAATCGGCTTGTGCAAATATTCCGCCGGAGAGCCTGCCAACAGATTCAGTTTCGAGGCTTCAGTCTTTGCGGCGAACATCTGGAAGACCGTCAGCATGCAGCGCGCTGAAATGTTCTCGGTATCGATGAAGCCTAGGGCATAGGCGATCGGGTTCCACATCCGTTTGAGGCTGCCTTCGCTGCCGCCGTGACTGCGGAACCAATCGGCAAAGCTGATCCGATCAAGGGCACGGATGATTTTCATCGCCCCTTCGTAGTCAAGGATGCCGCGCACGAGGGGGCTAGTGCCCAGTGCCAGTGCGCTTTGCAGCTTGTCCAGCCAGGTCAGTTGGCTGGTGGTGAAGAAGGCCTTGAGGCCATTGAAAGGAGCGCCGATCGGGAAGCGGAAATCCAGCTCACCGACTTCGCCGCCTTTGTTGATGAAGGTGTGGGTATGGGCTTTTGGCAGTAGATTCTCGAAGGCCCCCACTTTGCGCATCAGGGCGAAGAGGTTGGCGTAGTTGAAGAAGAAGACGTGCAGCCCCATTTCAATGTGGTTGCCATCAGCATCGATCCAGCTACCGACTTTGCCACCGACAAAGGGACGAGAGTCGTAGATCGCAACTTGGTGTCCAGCATCCACGAGGTCAATGGCAGCGGCGAGACCGGCCAAACCAGCACCGACAATGGCAACGCGCATAGGACCCAGAAATGCAGAACTATCACAACGAATTGTAAAGGACTGCGATCGCCTCCCTCGCTTCAGCAATGCATCTCAATGGTCGATCTCAGACCGATCCCCATTGCTCGGTATAGTTGAGAAAAATTTCTGAGGGCATCCCGTGAAAGCAGTGACACTGCTCGGTTCAACCGGCTCGATCGGGACACAAACCCTAGACATTCTTGAGCAGTATCCCGATCGCTTTCGCCTCGTAGGGCTGGCGGCTGGTCGTAATGTGGCGCTGTTGTCGGAGCAAATTCGGCGGCACCGACCAGAGATTGTGGCGATTCAAGATGCAGCTCAGCTGTCGGAACTGCAAGCGGCGATCGCAGACCTTGATAATCCGCCGCTCATCCTGACCGGTGAGGCAGGTGTCACGGAAGTGGCTCGCTACGGTGATGCCGAGATTGTTGTCACTGGCATTGTCGGTTGCGCTGGTCTGCTACCCACGATCGCCGCGATCGAAGCCGGCAAGGATATCGCCCTTGCCAACAAAGAAACCCTGATTGCAGCAGGCCCAGTGGTCCTGCCACTCCTGCAAAAGCACGGTGTCACCATTACGCCTGCCGACTCCGAGCACTCCGCGATCTTTCAGTGCATCCAAGGGCTTTCAACCCATGCTGATTTTCGGCCTGCTCAAGTCGTGGCAGGGCTGCGACGGATTCTCCTGACTGCCAGTGGCGGCGCTTTTCGGGACTGGCCGGTCGAACGGCTGTCGCAAGTAACTGTCGCAGATGCGCTCAAGCATCCCAACTGGTCGATGGGGCGCAAGATTACCGTCGACTCCGCCACCTTGATGAATAAAGGCCTCGAGGTGATCGAAGCCCACTATCTCTTCGGCTTGGATTACGACTACATCGACATCGTCATCCATCCCCAGAGCATCATCCACTCGCTGATTGAGCTAGAAGATACCTCCGTCTTGGCGCAATTGGGCTGGCCGGATATGCGACTGCCCTTGCTCTACGCCCTCTCCTGGCCCGATCGCCTCTCTACTCAATGGTCGGCGCTCGATCTGGTCAAAGCGGGCAGCTTGGAGTTCCGGGAACCGGATCACGCCAAATACCCCTGCATGGACTTGGCCTACGCCGCCGGTCGCAAAGGCGGCACAATGCCAGCCGTCTTGAATGCGGCGAATGAGCAAGCCGTCGCCCTCTTCCTAGAGGAGCAAATTCACTTCTCGGATATTCCGCGCCTGATTGAACGTGCCTGCGATCGCCACCAAACGGAGTGGCAACAGCAACCGAGCTTGGATGACATTTTGGCCTACGACGCTTGGGCACGGCAGTTTGTGCAAGCTAGCTATCAAAGTCTGGAATCCGTCGTTTAGGGCAGCAGCGTGGTCTATCGCTATCTGCTGTTTCACAAGCCCTACGATGTGCTCTGCCAGTTCAGTCCAAGCGATCGCCCCGATCAGCAGACCCTGAAGGACTACATCGATGTGCCTGAGGTCTATCCGGTCGGTCGCCTCGATCGCGATAGTGAGGGGTTGTTACTACTGACCAACAATGGGGCACTGCAGCATCGTCTTTGCCATCCGCGCTTTGGTCACGATCGCACCTATTGGGTGCAAGTCGAACGGGAACCGACCGAGGCAGCGCTGCAGGCTCTGCGTCAAGGAGTGCAAATTCAGGATTATCGAACCCGCCCCGCCAAAGTGCAGCGATTGGACGACCCTCAGATTCCCGAGCGGGACCCCCCGATTCGCTTCCGCAAAACCGTCCCGACGGCATGGCTGGCCCTGACTCTACAGGAAGGACGCAATCGCCAAGTACGGCGGATGACCGCTGCAGTGGGCCATCCAACGCTACGCTTGATACGAGCAGCGATCGCTACCCATCCGGATCAACCACCCCTTCAGTTGCAGGGGCTCGCCCCCGGAACCTGGCGAGACTTAACGGCGATCGAGTGCCGTCGACTCGAATCCCTTCTACGATAGGCCTAGTTCCAAGGCTCTTTGCAAGGACAGTGACAGCAGGCATGAGTGAGTCAATTCCTGAATCTGAGGCGTCTTTTGTAGCTTCCGCCGATGAGCGGACGGCCATGCTCTCGTTGTCCCTGGCTCAAATGGAGGTGGCAGCCACGACTGATGTCGGGATGCGGCGCAGCCAAAACGAGGATTTCTACGTCTATCACTATCAGCTTGAACACCTCGAAACACCCTCGGGCACTTCTGTTCAAGCCAAAGGGCTGTTTGTGCTCTGTGATGGCATGGGCGGTCATGCTCGCGGCGAAATCGCCAGCTTGGAAGCGGCGCGGGTATTTAAGCAGCAAATCGAAGCCCAGTGGACGACAGAGCTGCCCAGTCGCGAGGCGTTGCGATCAGCAGTACTCGCGGCTAATCAAGCCCTGTTTGAACTGAATCAGGCCGCGGCCGTTTCCGGCAGCGATCGCATGGGAACGACCTTGGTGGCGATTCTTCTGCAAGGCACCAGAGTGGCGATCATCCACGTCGGTGACAGTCGCGCCTATCGCTATTCGCGGCTGACGGGGCTTGATCAGCTGACGCGCGATCATGAAGTCGGTCAGTTGGCGATCGCTCAAGGCGTTGATCCAGACGTTGCCTACGCCCGACCGGAAGCCCACCAGCTCACCCAAGCGCTGGGCCCACGCAACAACGATTGGCTAGATCCGGAAGTGCGCTTTCTGGAAGTTCGGGAGGACACGGTCTTTCTGCTCTGTTCCGATGGCCTGTCGGACTTTGACCTCGTTGAAGAAGTAACTGAAACGCACGTTGCCCCGCTGCTGCAGACCCGGACGAGCCTGCAGTATGGCATCCAGCAATTGGTCGAAATCGCGAATGAAGCGGGAGGCCACGACAACATTACGGTGGTGGCGGTGCGGCTGCGCTTGCGCCCGCAACTGGGACCAGTGATTTAAGACGAGCAGCGTTCTCGGCTAACACTCCAGCCATCAGATCGCTGAGCGGCTCGGCCAATGTAGGATCTGCCAGCGCCAGAGCGAGGTGTTCCAGCGATCTCTGCCTGCGGTATCCCAATCTTCATGGGCGAGACTCAGGTCGATCGCCCCTAGGAGTGGCCAGTCCAGTCCCCAACTGCGATCGCAGCCCAGAAGGGCAGCCAAGAGATGCTGCAGGAAACCGCCGTGGCTAATCACCCAAAGATCGGCCTCGGTGTGGATCAGCTGAGTGCAGACCTGCTCGGCTCGCATTCGACAGTCCGACAAAGTCTCTGCCTCGGGAATCGGTCGCCAGTGGCGATCGCGCAGCAATTGCTGACAGAGATCGGGATAGCGTTGTTCAGCCTCGGGCCAGGTCAGTCCGGTCAGGCAGCCCAAGTCTATTTCAGTCAGTGCCGGCTGCACCAACAGGGGAATGACAGGCGTCTGACCCTGACTGAGCGCGATCGCGGTTTGCTGAGCACGCTGGAGGGGGCTTGTCCAAATGGCTTGGGGGCGCCAGCAGCAGGTCTGTTGCCACTGTTTGCCGAGTTGCTCCGCTTGAGTCAGGCCGTCAGCCGTCAGCGGCTGATCTTGGCGGCCCAGCATCCGTGCCTCGGCATTCCCGATCGCCTCAGCGTGGCGAATCAGCCGTAGTCGCATCGTCGGAAGGCTCCACAGGTAAAAAGACGGTGATCACCTCACTGGCTTGGGGCGATCGCCGTCGCACCGTCAGTTTGCCGCCCAGGGCTTGGAACAGGTTTTTGCTGACTTCCAATTTAAGGCTGAGGCTGCCGGTCTCGGGCTGTACCGTCAGCAGTTGTCCTAGCGATCGCGGGGCCGTGCGCGGTTGTTCACTGGGGTCGCTCACCAGCTCTGTGGCCGTCAAGCGGAGTTTGAGTTGAGCGCCGGCTAAGCTCACTACAATTTCGATCCGGCTACCCGCTGGTAGGTTGCGGGTGAAACGCTCTACCAAACTGGTCAAGGCCTGATCGAGCATGGTGGGATCGCTGACCACGGCCGGCATCCGTTCCGGCAACTGCAAATCGAGGGCTAAACTGCGGCGCTCTGCCTGTTTGCGCCAGCGCGGTACGGTTTCGGCAAACACCTCCGTCAGCGAGGTTCGCGCCAGCAAGAGGGCTTGAGACTCGCGGTTTTCTAGCTCAACAGCCCGGAAGAAGAGACCAAAGCGATCGATTTGCTCTGAGCATTCCAAGTCGATCGCCTCTAGGCGCTTGCGGGCTTGGGCTGGCAGATCGACTCGCCGCAGCAACGATCGCGTCAGGGTGCGGATCGTGGCGAGAGGGGTCTTCACCTCATGGGCGATCGCCTGCAAGAGTTCTAAATCGGCGCCGACGGTTGAACGGTCGGGGCGATCGCTGACCTCTTCGGTCGAGGGGCGATCGCTAGCGGCCACAGTCGGCCATTGTTGGAGGACTGCCGCCCAAAAAGGCGCCCAAGTTTCCGCCACATTAGCCAGAGGCCGGAAGCGATGCAGGGCCCGAGCGAGTTCAGGCTGGAGGGCAGGAAAGTGATGGGCAGTGTGCTGCGCCAGTAACCGCACTGCTTCTGCCAGAACTTCGGGGGTTTGGCTGAAATAACAGCTGGGCTGACTGGGATAGGGGACCAAGATGACTAGAAAACTGAGGCGATCGCTCAGCACTAAGCAAAAGGGTTCTTGCAGCAGTGGATCGCCCAAGCTTAAGGGCAAGACCCGAGGCAAGGGCAGAGCGGCGGTGGGCTGGGTATTCCCTTGGGGCAACCCCAAACTCCCCTGCAAGCCTTCGGGCACCCAGAGCCAATGGTCTAGTCGTGATAAGTCACTCAGGAACGGCAGGGGCGCCGTCAATACAACCCCCGTTTCAACCTCTGCCAGTTGCGATCGCAAAGCTTGCAGCATCGCCCACCAGGTTGGTTCTGCGGCACTACCGGCGATCGCCTGCAATTCTGCTGGCAGCAGCTGACTCAGCCCAGGAATTGTCGTTTCAATCAGTGGCGAAGATGGCACGCCCAAGAAGTTACAAAGGTCCTTTGCCTAGGTCAAAAGGGGCGGTCAGCCCAGCCCTCCTTGAGCTTATCCCCTCTGTCATGCTGCCGCGATGATTCTACTGATTACGGTTGAAGTGATGGCTGGCGATCGCGAATCGATCTGGACTGCCGACTGTTCAAGGAGCATCAGGCACCGGAGCTACGGTCAAGCTGATCCGTCTGGAAAGACGCTCAACCCGAGAGAATAGGAAGGCTGTCGCGAAGACAGCTCGACTGGCAACTGGATTGGGTGCTCACCACCCGTCGCCCTGAGAGGTTGTAAGACCCGCTTGCTACGGCCCACTGCACAACAACAGGCTGTGATTGATCACGAGCAGGGACGCGCTGTTGTCGTGGCAGTGGCTGGTGCTGGCAAAACCACCACGATTGCGCGGCGGATTGGCCGCTTGGTGCATCAAGTGGAAGTACCGCCTGGGCGGATTCTGGCGACAACTTTTAACCGCTATGCCAGGGGGCAAATCCGCGAAAAGCTCAACCAGCTAGCGGTGCCTGTCGGTGTGGCGGTGCGGACTCTCCACGCGCTGGCGCAACAAATCCTCAAGTTGGAAGCCGATCCTTGGCCTTTGGCCGCCGATGGGGAGATGCGACGGCTGTTCTACGACATGCAGTCGGCGATTCGCCAGGGACGGCTCGATCTGTCGCTGGATCTGAGCAGTCATGAGCAACGGCAAATTGCAGACCTGAATGAGGAGAGCTTCCTCAACTATCTAGGCTATCTCAAGGGCGATCTGCGCTTCAGTGCTTGGCAATTTGAACAGCTACCAACCCATCTGCAAACGGTTGCCACGCTGGAAGTGTGGCCCGAGTCGCAACGCTGGCTCAACGTTTGTGTTGACGCCTTTGAGCAATGCCGCCAAGAGGCACGGTTGCGTAGTTTTGATGATCTGTTAGTCGATGCCTGCCGTTTGCTCTGTGCAGATATGGGGATTCGGGAGCGAGTGCGATCGCGCTTTGATTTCCTGATCGTTGATGAATATCAAGACATCAATCGCGCCCAGAACCTGATTATTTCGGTTCTGGATGAAGCCCAGCAAAACTTGATGGTGGTTGGGGATGATGACCAGACAATCTACGAATGGCGCGGTGCCCGTCCCCAGTTGATTTTGGATAAATTGCGCGATCGCCAGTGGGTGCAGTACACCCTCGATCGCAACTTTCGATCGCGCGCGCCCCAGCTCCTGCTGGCCAATGCCCTGATTCGCCACAATCGCCTGCGATCGCCCAAGCAATTGCAGGGAACAAAGGCTTGGCAACATCATTGCGAGTGGCGATCGTTTCCCTCAGGTTCCGATCAAGCAGCGGCGATTGCCGAGCAAATTCTCGAATACCGCGATCGCGGCAAGCCCTTGGCAGAAATGGTGATTTTGATTCGCACCTATGCCCAAACACCGCTGATAGAACAACAACTGATTGCAGCGCAACTGCCCTACGTCATCCCTGGCAGTCAGCCTTTTTATCTGCGGCGAGAAGTCAAACTGCTGCTAGCTTACTTGGAGTTTGCCGAAGCAGAGCGCAACCGTGTTCAGAATGGTCTGACGCCAGCAACCCGCGATCGCTACGACCAGTTATTCCGCGAAACATCAAGTCGTCCGAGCCGCTACCTGAAACGACCGGAGCTGCTCTCGATGCTCCAAGAAGCCTTGGACAATCCCCATTTGCCCTTGGCCACGATCATCAGTCAACGCTGTCGCGATCGCTTGGGCCGCAACCGATCGCTGCAACGCTGGTTGGATTACCTCGGCTGGGTCTTGGGGGCTCAACCCAGTTCTGCTGCTGCCGCGATCGCCAAAATTGAGCAGCTCATCGACCTGCGGCGCTGGATCATCGACAGCGATATCTCGCCGGAGAGCGGGGCCCAGAAAGCCTTGATTATCGACGCCTTACAAGCCTTCGCGGGCGATCGTGCGGTTCAGAGTTGGCTGCAGGAAATGGCAGCATTGCAAGAGCAGCCTCCCTTGTCCGACGAAGCCAGCGGCGTCAATCTGCTGACAGTGTTCAAAGCCAAGGGGCTGGAGTGGGACACCGTTTTCATCCCCGACTTAGATGCCGGTATTTATCCTTTTGGCTCTAGTCGCGAGAGTGAATCTGGCCCCGGGCGCAACAGCTTCGACCCGCTTTCAGAAGTCGCCCTCGATCGCAGCTTGCAGGAAGAAGAGCGCCGCATTTTGTACGTGGCTTTAACGCGCTCGATCAACAATCTGCACCTGTCTTCTGCCACTAATCAGCGATCGCCTTTTTTGCAAGAAGCGCAAATCAGCAAGATCCAAACGCGCCTGCCACGATTGCGAGCCCTTGCGACTGGTCAACTCCAACAACTCAATGATCGCCAGCGCAATCAACTAATTCATATCGATCTCGCGTTCTGTGCCCAGCAACGTCTGCATGAAGTGTTGGTCACTAGCCTGCGCAAGCTGCCTCCCCCAGCGATCGCCCAGCACTGTCACACGGTTCAACAGTGGATTCAGGACGCCATCGAGAGCGATCGCCCACCGCTGAAGTCTGATTTAATCCAGCAGTTTTGGGCTGAGATCACGGCTGAACTCAGTGCAGAGTTGATTAGTTCGCATTGATTGGGAAGGCGCAGCGGAACCCAGCAGCTCCGCAAGCGATCGCCCGTTCTAGCGATCCAAAGATTGCTGGCGCAGCCGCACCGATTCGGCGTGGGATTCCAGACCCTCCGCCGTCGCCAGCACATCCACCGCTCGTGCCACCCGTTGCAAGGAAGCCGCTGTGTACTCAATCAGGCTGGAGGACTTGAGGAAGGTTTCCACACTCAGGGCTGAGGCATAACGAGCGGCCCCGGAGGTTGGCAGGGTGTGGTTGGGCCCCGCCACATAGTCGCCGATCGCTTCTGGTGTTAGAGAACCAAGGAAGATCGCCCCCGCATGGCGAACCTGCTCCACCAGGGCCCATGGATCTTCGACTTCCAGTTCCAGGTGCTCGGGCGCAAACTGATTCGAGAGTTTGACCGCTGTCTCCAGCGAGTCCACCACAATCGCAAGGCCGTAGTGGGCGATCGCTTTTTCGGTGACCAATCGGCGCGGATGATCCTGCAGCTGCCGCTCAACTTCAAAGCCGACCTGCGTCGCTAGCTCCAGATCGGGCGTAATCAGAATTGCTGCGGCGAGCGGATCATGTTCGGCCTGCGCCAAGAGATCAGCTGCTACCCAGCGCGGATTAGCACTGCGATCGGCAATGATCAACACCTCAGATGGTCCGGCTAGGGAATCGATCCCGACGGTGCCGTAAACCAGTTTCTTAGCCAGCGTCACATAGATGTTGCCGGGGCCGCTGATCACGTCGACTTTGGGAATCGTTGCGGTGCCGTAGGCCAAGGCTGCGATCGCCTGGGCTCCACCGACTCGGTAAATCTCTTCAATGCCCGCCTCTTGTGCAGCCACCAACACGGCCGGATTCAAGCTGCCATCAGGTCCTGGCGGCGTGGTGATCACAACCCGTTCGACCCCTGCAACCTTGGCGGGAACCGCATTCATCAGCACAGTGCTGGGATAAGCAGCGCGCCCCCCCGGGACGTAGAGACCAGCGCGATCGACGGGGGTGTAGCGCTTGCCGAGGACTTCGCCATCAGCGCCAAACTGCACCCAGCTTTTGGGCACCCGCTGGCGGTGAAAGGCTTCAATTTGATGGTGGGCAAGACGAATCGCGTCGAGGAGCTCCTTCGGGATCTGCTGATAGGCCGCATCTAGCTCTGCGCCACTGACTCGCAGGTTCTCGGCCTGCAGTGCAAAACCATCAAATTCTTGGGTGAATTCAATCAGAGCGGCATCGCCGCGTCGCTGGACCGCTTGGACAATTTCCCGGACGCTCGCTTCGCGATGGACGACGGCATCATCATGGGTGCGATCGCAGATGCGCTCAAGTTCTGCCTGAGCTTCAGCGAGGTGAGAAACAATTCGCAGCATGACCCCATCCAGCAGCGGAACCCAGAATGACAAGGGCTCTCGAAGGACGAAACAGTCCTAAACCTTGAGCCCGAAAGTCCTTTCAGCTTATCGCGAGTCCCGATTGGGCGGCTCTGTTGCAGCCGAACTGCGAGATCAGCAGAATTGTATGAAACCTGATATGATCGTTGACTGTGCGATCTACAACAGACGGATTTTCTGAGCTGTGGCTAATATCAAGTCTGCCATCAAACGTGTCCAGATCGCGGAGCGCAACCGCCTCCGCAACAAGGCCTACAAGTCAGCAGTTAAAACGCTGGTCAAACACTGCTTTACGGCCTTCGACGCCTATGCGGCAGACCCCAACGAAACGGCCCGCCAAGCAGTGAACGAACGCCTCTCGGCGGCCTACAGCAAAATCGACAAAGCAGTGAAGCGCGGCGTCTTGCATGCCAATACCGGTGCGCGTAAAAAAGCTCGCCTTGCTAAAGCCTTCCACCTGAAGGTTGACCCCCAGGCCTAGACTGCGATCGACCCTCACTGTAGGGCTATTGCTGTTCACTGTTGCTGGGATTGTCGACCTCACTCAATGCAGCTCGTCGATACTCACGTTCACCTCAATTTCGACTGCTTCGCGGCAGAACTCGATGCCGTAGCAGACCAATGGCGCCAAGCGGGTGTAGCTCGCTTGGTGCATTCCTGTGTCACGCCGGCGGAATTTCCGGAACTCCAAGCCATCGCCGATCGCTTCCCGGAAGTGTCGTTGGCGGTGGGCCTGCATCCCCTTGATGTAGAGCTTTGGCAGGATGGCACGGCAACTGAAATTGAAGCGTTAGCGCGGTCTGATCAACGAGTCGTGGCGATCGGCGAAACGGGTTTGGACTTTTTCAAGTCCGAAGACCATGTGCGTCAATACGCCGCTGTAGAAGCCCAGTTGGCGATCGCGCGATCGCTGGATCTGCCGGTAATTTTGCATTGCCGAGAGGCGGCTGCCGCCATGGCGGCTGTTTTGCGATCGCAGCAGTCTCAGCCCGGTACCCTGCGAGGGGTGATGCATTGCTGGGGCGGCACGCCGGAGGAAACCCGCTGGTTTCTCGATCTTGGCTTCTACGTCAGCTTCAGTGGCACCCTCACCTTTGGCAAAGCAGAGACAATTCGCGACTCTGCCCGCCTTGTCCCCAGCGATCGCCTACTGATTGAAACGGATTGCCCGTCTCTTGCGCCGGTTCCCAAACGGGGCAAGCGCAACGAACCCGCTTTCGTCCAGCATGTGGCGGCTCGTATGTCTGAAGTTCGCTCTGAACCCCTTGAGGCGATCGCGGCAACCACCACCCGCAACGCCTTCGACCTGTTCCGTTTACCGACCGCTCTACCGCAAGTTGCTTAAATTCTTAAGCGATCGGCAAGGGTTGTCAAAGACCGTTACAATTGTAGATTCGCGCTTCGGCGCTAAACGACCGAGGAGACGCATGGCTGAGCAAACGCAACTCGCTCCCGCTGCCTTCCATTTACCTGATCTCGTTGCCATTCAACGGAACAGCTTCCGTTGGTTCCTAGAAGAAGGGCTCATTGAGGAGCTGGAAAGCTTTTCACCAATCACCGACTATACCGGTAAGCTTGAGCTTCACTTCCTCGGTAAGCAGTATAAGCTCAAGCGCCCGAAGTACGACGTTGATGAAGCAAAACGGCGTGACGGCACCTACTCGGTTCAAATGTATGTGCCGACCCGTTTGATCAACAAAGAAACGGGCGAAATCAAGGAGCAGGAAGTCTTTATTGGCGATCTGCCCCTGATGACTGATCGCGGCACCTTCATCATCAACGGTGCCGAACGGGTGATCGTCAACCAGATCGTCCGTAGCCCCGGCGTCTACTACAAATCAGAGCGCGACAAGAACGGTCGCCTCACCCACAATGCCAGCCTGATCCCCAACCGTGGCGCTTGGCTGAAATTTGAAACCGATAAAAACGGTTTAGTTTGGGTGCGCATCGACAAGACGCGTAAGTTGTCGGCGCAGGTACTGCTGAAAGCCTTGGGCCTGAGCGACAACGAAATTTACGACAAGCTCCGTCACCCTGAGTATTACCAGAAGACCATCGATAAAGAAGGTCAGTTCAGCGAAGACGAAGCGCTGATGGAGCTCTACCGCAAGCTCCGTCCGGGCGAACCGCCCACGGTCTCTGGCGGTCAGCAATTGCTGGAATCGCGGTTCTTCGATCCCAAACGCTACGACCTAGGTCGGGTGGGCCGCTACAAGCTCAATAAGAAGCTGGGTCTCAACGTCGCTGATACGGTGCGGACGCTGACATCCGAAGATATTTTGGCGGCGATCGACTACCTGATTAACCTCGAGCTTGACTTGGGTGGCTGTGAAGTCGATGACATCGACCACCTCGGCAACCGTCGGGTGCGATCGGTGGGCGAGCTGCTGCAAAACCAAGTGCGGGTCGGCCTCAACCGCCTAGAGCGGATCATTCGGGAACGGATGACGGTGTCGGATTCCGACAGTCTTTCGCCGGCTTCCTTGGTCAACCCCAAACCGCTGGTGGCTGCGATCAAAGAATTCTTTGGTTCCTCGCAACTCTCGCAGTTCATGGACCAAACCAACCCCTTGGCGGAGTTGACCCATAAACGACGTCTGAGTGCCCTCGGTCCCGGTGGTTTGACACGGGAGCGGGCTGGCTTTGCGGTGCGGGACATTCACCCCAGCCACTACGGCCGGATTTGCCCGATTGAAACGCCGGAAGGCCCGAACGCGGGTCTGATTGGTTCCTTAGCGACCCACGCCCGCGTCAACGACTACGGCTTTATTGAAACGCCGTTCTGGCGCGTCGAAGAAGGACGGGTTCGCAAGGACTTGGCGCCGGTCTACATGACTGCTGACCAGGAAGATGACCTGCGGGTGGCTCCGGGAGACGTGGCTACGGATGACGCGGGCTACATCCTGGGAACCACAATTCCGGTACGTTATCGCCAGGACTTCACCACCACGACGCCGGAGCGGGTGGACTACGTTGCGCTCTCGCCGGTGCAGATTATCTCGGTGGCAACGTCGTTGATTCCTTTCTTGGAACACGATGACGCCAACCGTGCCCTGATGAGCTCGAACATGCAACGGCAGGCGGTGCCGCTGTTGCGGCCAGAGCGGCCTTTGGTCGGGACGGGTCTGGAGCCCCAAGCGGCCCGTGACTCAGGGATGGTGATCACCAGCCCGGTCGATGGCACGATCTCCTACGTCGATGCCACCCACATTGAGGTGACGGCTGACACAGGTGAGAAGTATGGCTACGCCCTACAGAAGTACCAGCGCTCCAACCAAGATACTTGTCTGAACCAACGGCCGATCGTGTTTGAAGGCGATCGCGGTCAACGGGGTCAGGTGATTGCTGACGGTTCTGCCACCGAAAAAGGTGAGCTGGCCCTGGGGCAAAACATCCTCGTCGCCTACATGCCTTGGGAAGGCTACAACTACGAGGACGCGATTCTGATCAGCGAGCGGCTGGTCTATGACGACGTCTATACCTCGATCCACATTGAAAAATTCGAGATTGAGGCGCGTCAGACCAAGTTAGGCCCTGAGGAGATTACCCGCGAAATTCCCAACGTTGGCGAAGATGCTCTGCGCCAACTCGACGAAAACGGGATTATCCGCGTCGGCGCATGGGTGGAGTCCGGTGACATCTTGGTTGGTAAGGTGACGCCCAAAGGCGAATCGGATCAGCCGCCAGAAGAGAAACTGCTGCGGGCAATCTTCGGTGAGAAAGCGCGGGACGTCCGCGATAACTCCCTGCGGGTGCCGAATGGTGAGAAAGGCCGCGTTGTTGATGTGCGTCTCTTCACCCGTGAGCAGGGTGATGAGTTGCCGCCGGGCGCCAACATGGTTGTCCGGGTTTACGTGGCTCAGAAACGCAAGATCCAAGTCGGCGACAAGATGGCGGGTCGCCACGGCAACAAGGGGATCATTTCGCGGATTCTGCCCTGCGAAGACATGCCTTACCTGCCGGATGGCACGCCGCTAGACATCGTGCTCAATCCCTTGGGTGTACCCTCGCGGATGAACGTCGGTCAGGTGTTTGAGTGCATGCTGGGCTGGGCGGGTCAGCTGCTAGATGCCCGCTTCAAGGTCACGCCCTTTGACGAGATGTACGGGGCGGAAGCCTCTCGCTTGACTGTCAACGCCAAGCTGTCTGAAGCGCGGGAGCAAACAGGTCAGCCCTGGGTCTTTAGCGATGATGAACCCGGCAAGATCCAGGTCTACGACGGTCGGACAGGGGAACCCTTCGATCGCCCAGTGACGGTGGGTCGTGCCTACATGCTTAAGCTGGTTCACTTGGTCGACGACAAGATCCACGCTCGCTCGACAGGTCCCTACTCCTTGGTGACCCAACAACCCTTGGGTGGTAAAGCCCAACAAGGGGGTCAGCGCTTCGGGGAGATGGAAGTTTGGGCACTGGAAGCCTACGGTGCTGCCTACATCCTGCAAGAGTTGCTGACGGTCAAGTCGGACGACATGCAAGGGCGGAATGAAGCTCTCAATGCGATCGTTAAGGGCAAAGCGATTCCTCGCCCCGGCACACCAGAGTCTTTCAAGGTGTTGATGCGAGAGCTGCAGTCGCTCTGTCTCGACATTGCGGTCTACAAGGCCTCAACCGAGGACTATGAAGAAGACAAAGAAGTGGATCTGATGGCGGATGTCAACCAGCGTCGGACTCCCTCGCGCCCGACCTACGAGTCGATGTCTGTGGGCGACATTGATGACGATGACGACTAAGTCGTAAGTGATCGCGGGATGGTTTTGAAGTCAGGGCCATCCCCTTGCTAGCGGCGATCGATCGCTAGCCAAGATTGAGCCAAAGCAGTCTGCAAGCAATTTCGCGAAGAGGGTCAAGATGGCGAAGCAGGAACAGCGGTTTGACTACGTCAAGATCGCACTTGCCTCACCGGAGCGTATCCGGCAGTGGGGTGAGCGCACGCTGCCCAATGGTCAAGTAGTCGGTGAAGTCACCAAGCCTGAAACCATCAACTATCGGACACTGAAGCCGGAGATGGACGGGCTGTTTTGCGAAAAAATCTTTGGTCCTGCGAAGGACTGGGAATGCCACTGCGGTAAGTACAAACGTGTTCAGCACCGCGGCATTGTCTGCGAGCGTTGTGGCGTGGAAGTCACCGAACCACGGGTGCGACGGCACCGTATGGGCTTCATTAAACTGGCTGCTCCGGTTGCCCACGTTTGGTACCTCAAAGGCATCCCGAGCTACATCGCGATTCTGCTCGACATGCCCCTGCGAGACGTTGAGCAAATCGTCTATTTCAACTCCTACGTCGTCCTCAACCCAGACAACCACAGCGAGCTGCAGTACAAGCAGCTACTGAACGAAGACCAGTGGATGGAGATCGAGGACCAAATCTACGCTGAGGAATCTGACCTCGAAGGTATTGAGGTTGGCATCGGTGCAGAAGCCCTGCAACAGTTGCTGCAGGATTTGAACCTCAATGAAGAGTCGGAAAAACTCCGTCAAGAGATTGCTGAGTCGAAGGGCCAAAAACGGGCCAAGTTAATCAAACGCCTGCGTGTGATTGATAACTTCATTGGCACAGAGTCTCGGCCCGAGTGGATGGTGCTGAATGTCATCCCGGTGATCCCTCCCGATCTCCGCCCGATGGTGCAGTTGGATGGTGGCCGCTTTGCCACCAGTGACCTCAACGATCTCTACCGTCGGGTGATCAACCGGAATAACCGGTTAGCGCGTCTGCAGGAGATTCTCGCACCTGAGATTATCGTCCGTAACGAAAAACGGATGTTGCAGGAAGCAGTAGACGCTCTGATCGACAACGGTCGTCGTGGCCGTACGGTCGTCGGTGCCAACAACCGACCCCTCAAGTCCCTCTCGGACATCATCGAAGGGAAACAGGGTCGCTTCCGGCAAAACTTGCTGGGTAAACGGGTTGATTACTCCGGTCGGTCGGTCATCGTCGTCGGCCCCAACCTGAAAATTCACCAGTGTGGTCTGCCACGGGAAATGGCGATCGAGCTGTTCCAGCCGTTTGTTATCCATCGCCTGATCAAAAATCACAGCATCAACAACATCAAGCAGGCCAAAAAACTCATTCAGAAGAACGATCCCTTGATTTGGGATGTCTTGGAAGAGGTGATTGAAGGCCACCCTGTGATGCTGAACCGGGCCCCGACGCTGCACCGTTTGGGGATTCAAGCCTTCGAACCGATCTTGGTAGAAGGCCGTGCGATCCAGCTTCATCCCTTGGTCTGTCCAGCGTTTAACGCTGACTTTGATGGTGACCAAATGGCGGTTCACGTCCCCCTCTCGATTGAAGCCCAGGCTGAAGCTCGTATGCTGATGCTGGCTTCGGGCAACATTCTGTCGCCGGCAACGGGGCAACCCATTGTCACGCCGTCCCAGGATATGGTCTTGGGCTGCTACTACTTGACCGCCGAGAATCCTGGTGCTCAGAAAGGGGCTGGACGCTACTTTGCCAACCTCGAAGATGCCATCCGCGCCTTTGAGCAGGGCTCTGTCGATCTTCATGCCTGGGTCTGGGTGCGCTTTGATGGCGAAGTGGAAAGCGAGGGTGAAAGCGACGAACCGGAGTCGGTGGTCGCAGCCGATGATGGCACGGTCACCAAGACCTATCGTTTCCGCCGAATTCGCGAGACTGAAGACGGGCAGCGTCTCTCCCAGTACGTGAAAACAGCGCCCGGTCGCATTCTCTTCAACAACACTGTTCAGACTGCGTTGATCCACTAGCGTTGAGCGGCCTGCCGCCAGGTCGCTGAAGTTTCAAGTTGTCTTGTCCCCGAGCACTACGAAAGAACAATGGCAGAAACGAAAAGCGCGCCGATTTTCCGCAACCGGGTCATCGATAAGAAGCAGCTGAAGAAGCTGATTGGCTGGACCTTTGCTCACTATGGGACAGCAAAAACAGCCGTAGTTGCCGACGATCTCAAAGCCCTGGGATTCCGTTACGCCACCCGTGCTGGGGTTTCAATCAGTATTGATGACCTCAAGGTGCCGGGTTCTAAGGCGGAGCTGCTAGAGTCTGCTGAAAAGCGGATTCAAGAGACTGAAGATCGCTACACCCGTGGAGAAATCACCGAGGTGGAGCGCTTCCAGAAGGTGATCGACACCTGGGCGAACACCAACGATGAGCTGACCGATCGCGTGGTCAAAAACTTCCGCGAGTCCGATCCGCTCAACTCCGTCTACATGATGGCGTTCTCGGGTGCCCGGGGGAATATCTCCCAGGTGCGACAGCTGGTGGGGATGCGGGGTCTGATGGCCAACCCCCAAGGCGAGATTATTGACTTGCCGATTAAGACCAACTTCCGGGAAGGTTTGACCGTTACGGAGTACATCATCTCCTCCTACGGGGCGCGTAAGGGCCTGGTTGATACGGCTCTGCGGACGGCGGACTCGGGTTACTTGACCCGTCGTCTGGTGGACGTTTCGCAGGACGTGATCATTCACGAAGTGGACTGCGGAACCAGCCGGGGCCTATTTGTGGAAGCGATGACCGATGGCGATCGCATTTTGATTCCGATTTCGCAGCGCTTGTTGGGTCGGGTTACGGCTGAGGCCGTGCTAGATCCCAGTACGGATGAAGTGCTGGCTGAAGCAGGCCAAGACATCAATGAAGATCTGGCCAATCGAATTGAGAAAGCAGGCATCAAAAAGGTGAAGGTGCGATCGCCCCTGACCTGCGAAGCCGCACGATCGGTTTGCCAAAAGTGCTACGGCTGGAGCCTTGCCCACGCCCAGATGGTGGACATGGGTGAAGCTGTCGGGATCATCGCAGCCCAGTCGATCGGTGAGCCGGGGACCCAGCTGACCATGCGGACCTTCCACACGGGTGGGGTATTTACGGGGGAAACTGCCCGTCTGCTGCGGGCACCTGTAGCGGGCACGATTAAGCTCGGCAAAAAAGCCCGGACTCGTCCCTACCGGACCCGCCACGGCGAGGAAGCGCTGCTGGCAGAGGCAAACTTTGACCTCGTGCTGGAAGGGAAAGGTCGGAAGGAAACCTTCGCAATTCTGCAAGGTTCGACGATTTTTGTGCAGGACGGCGATAAAGTCGCAGCCGAAGCAATCTTGGCCGAGGTGCCAGTCAGCGGTCGTACCAAGCGCACCGTAGAAAAAGCCACCAAGGACGTGGCGACTGATTTGGCGGGTGAAATTCGCTTCCAAGACATCGTTCCGGAAGAGAAAACCGATCGCCAAGGCAACACTACCCGTATTGCTCAGCGGGGTGGTCTGCTTTGGGTCTTGGCTGGCGATGTCTACAACTTGCTGCCGGGTGCTGAGCCGACCGTCAAAAACGGCGATCGCGTAGAGGTGGGAGATGTCTTGGCTGAAACCAAGCTGACCACTGAGCGCGGCGGTACCGTGCGCATGGGTGAGGACAACGGGAGCAGTACCCACCGGGAAGTCGAAATCATCACGGCGTCAGTGGTACTAGATACCGCAACGGTGAAAGCCGAGGCGAGCCAAGGCCGTGAGCACTACGTGATTGAGACCAAGGGTGGCCAGCGGTTTAACTTGTTGGCAGCACCGGGAACTAAGGTCACGACTGGCCACGTGGTGGCTGAGCTAATCGACAGCCGCTACCGGACTCAAACCGGTGGTCTGCTCAAATACTCCGGCGTGGAAATCTCCAAAAAAGGCCGGGCTAAGGCGAAACAGGGCTACGAGGTGACCAAGGGCGGCACCCTGCTCTGGATTCCCGAAGAGACCCACGAGGTCAACAAGGACATCTCCTTGCTGAACGTCGAAGACGGTCAGTTGGTGGAAGCTGGCACGGAAGTCGTCAAAGACATCTTTTGCCAGACGACTGGGATTGTTTCGGTCACCCAGAACAACGACATTCTGCGGGAAATCGTGATCAAGCCTGGAGATGTCCACGTGTTGGATGACCCAGACACGGCGGCGAAGTACGACGAAGGTCGCTTGGTTAACGCCGGCGAAGAAGTCTTCCCAGGTTTGACGGCCGAACAACTGGTCTGGGCAGAAGCCGTTGATGGTACGGACGGCCCGCTCCTCTTGCTGCGACCGGTGCAAGAGCTAGTCATTCCTGATGAGCCGCCAGTACCGAGCCAAGACTCCTCGCAAGAGTCAAGCAGCCGTTCGATTCGCCTGCGTGCGGTCCAACGTCTGCAGTTCCAAGATGGTGAACGGATCAAGTCCGTTGAGGGAGTAGATCTCCTGCGGACCCAGTTAGTGCTGGAGTCTGAAGAAGGTTCCTCCCAGCTCTCGGCTGACATTGAACTGCTGCCGGACAGCAAGGATCCTGAAACGCTGCGCCTGCAGTTAGTAATCATTGAGCCTGTGGTGACTCGTCGCGACGTCGCTTCTGACACCACCCACGGCAGTACGCACACCGAGTTGCGCGTTAAAGATGGCCAAAAGGTGAAGCCGGGCGCCGTCATTGCTTGCACGCAAATTCAGTGCAAGGAAGCCGGTGTGGTTCGCGGCATTCAAGAGGGCAGCGAAGCGGTTCGTCGCCTCTTGGTCGAGCGGGAACGGGACTGCGTCACCCTTGACCTCGATGTCACTGCGGCAACGCAACTCCAGCCTGGCTCGCTGATTGTGGCGGGTACCCAGTTGGTAGATGGCATCATCGCACCGGAATCCGGTGAGGCTCGTGCGATCGCACCGGGGCAACTGCAACTGCGGATTGCTCGTCCCTACCGTGTGTCGCAGGGTGCAGTCCTGCACGTTGAAGATAAAGGTCTGGTGCAGCGGGGTGACAACTTAGTGCTGCTCGTGTTTGAACGAGCGAAAACTGGGGACATCATTCAGGGTCTACCGCGGATTGAGGAGCTCCTCGAGGCTCGTAAACCCAAGGAAGCCTGCATTTTGGCCCGCCGTCCGGGTGTGGCGCACATCAACTACAGCGATGACGATGCAATCGACATCCAAGTGATTGAAGCAGACGGTACCCAAGCTGATTATCCAGTTGGTCCTGGTCAGCCGCTGATCATCAGTGACGGTGAAACCGTGGATGCAGGGCAAGCCCTGACGGATGGGCCAGCAAACCCCCATGACTTGCTAGAAATCTACTACGACTACTTCCGCGAGCAGTTGGGCGAAGACTACGAAGCAGCGCTAGAGAGCCTGCGTCGGGTGCAAGCTCTGCTGGTGAACGAGGTGCAGTCGGTCTATCAATCCCAAGGGATTGATATCTCCGACAAACACATCGAGGTGATCGTGCGGCAGATGACTTCTAAGGTGCGGATCGACGATGGCGGCGACACGATCATGCTGCCGGGCGAATTGCACGAACTGCGAGAGGTCTACAACTCCAACAACACCATGGCTTTGACGGGCATGGCCCCGGCTCAGTTCACACCGGTTCTGTTGGGGATTACCAAGGCCTCACTCAACACCAACAGCTTCATCTCGGCAGCGAGCTTCCAAGAGACGACACGGGTGCTCACGGAAGCGGCAATCGAAGGCAAGTCCGATTGGCTGCGCGGTCTCAAAGAGAACGTGATTATCGGTCGTCTGATTCCGGCAGGGACTGGTTTCAAGGCCTACGAAGAGTCCTTGCTGACCGACGTTGATGGTGGCTACGAAGATCGGGTCTACGACGACGATTTGGCCGATGTGGTGATCGATGATCGCGCCGCTCGCAGCTACACCCTCAATGAAGGTCGCGACTTCAGTCGTTCGATGACCTTTGCCGAAGGCGAATCGATGATTCTCGACGACGGTGAAGAGTTGATCGATGACAGCAGTGCCAGCCTCCGCAACCTGGTGGATGTTGACGAAGACTAGGTGCTTTCTGCCGGTGCGGTGATTTGAAGCTAAAGGGGAGCGATCGCTCCCCTTTTTATTGGTATGAACAGCTTGTAATTCAATTAGGACAATCTTGAATTGGGTTCTCTAAGTCAAAAATTAAGTTCTTGCCTAGTTTCAACTAATGAGTGTTGACTGGGGGTTAGGCCTTGCCCAGTTACGGGGAGTCTGTCCTAACTATCCTGTCATAAGCGATCGCTCTGATCGATCTAGGGCAGCGTCCTATCCCCAAGGGATCCAATCGCCAGTAAAATAGTTAGAAAAATACACAACTCAAGCTTTCTTTGCTCTCTCAGCCCTGCTCAGCTTGAGGGTCCCTACGTTCACGGACTCCTATGTCGCTCCCCATTCGCAACGTCGCGATCATTGCCCACGTTGACCACGGCAAAACAACCTTGGTTGACGCCTTGCTCAAACAATCTGGCATTTTCCGTGAGGGCGAAGACGTTCCGGATTGCGTCATGGACTCCAATGATTTGGAGCGGGAACGGGGCATTACCATTCTTTCTAAAAATACAGCGGTCAAATACAAGGACACGCTGATCAATATTGTCGATACGCCCGGTCACGCGGACTTCGGTGGTGAAGTCGAGCGGGTTCTCGGCATGGTGGATGGCTGCATCCTGATTGTGGATGCCAACGAAGGCCCGATGCCCCAAACGCGATTTGTGCTGAAAAAAGCGTTGGAAAAAGGGCTGCGGCCGATCGTTGTTGTGAACAAAATCGATCGCCCTCGCGCTGAGCCGATGGTTGCTGTCGATAAGGTTCTCGATCTGTTCCTCGAACTCGGCGCCGACGATGACCAGTGCGAATTTCCCTACCTCTTTGCTTCGGGCTTGAGCGGTTTTGCGAAAGAGTCTTTGGAAGATGAAAGCAAGGACATGCAACCGCTGTTCGATGCAATTTTGCGCCATGTTCCACCCCCGATTGGGGATGTGAGCAAGCCCTTGCAGCTGCAGGTGACGACCCTCGATTATTCAGACTTCTTGGGTCGGATTGTGATCGGTAAGATCCACAACGGCACGATCAACATGGGTCAGCCGACTGCTCTGCTCAAGGAAGATGGCAGCGTGGTGCGGGGTAAAGTGACCAAGCTGCTGGGCTTTGAGGGCCTGAAGCGGATTGAAATTGAGCAAGCGACCGCCGGCATGATTGTGGCCGTCGCGGGCTTTGCTGATGCCAACATTGGTGAAACCCTGGCTTGTCCCAACGAACCTTTGGCGCTGCCGCTGATCAAGGTTGACGAGCCAACCCTGCAGATGACCTTCTGCGTCAATGACTCACCTTTTGCTGGCAAAGAAGGCAAGTTTGTCACCAGCCGCCAAGTCCGCGATCGCCTGTTGCGTGAGCTGGAAACCAACGTGGCCCTGCGGGTCGAAGAAACCGATTCTCCCGATCGCTTCATGGTCTCGGGGCGGGGTGAACTACACTCGGCATTCTGATCGAAACGATGCGTCGCGAAGGTTATGAGTTCCAAGTGTCGCAGCCGCAGGTGATCTTCCGGGAAGTCAATGGTCAGCCGGGCGAACCGTTTGAAACGCTCGTGATGGATGTGCCCGACGATGCGGTCGGCAGCGTGATCGAGCGCTTGGGCACCCGCAAAGCGGAAATGCAAAACATGGAAGCTGTCGGTAATGGCCGTACGATTCTGGAGTTTGTGATTCCGGCGCGCGGTCTGATTGGCTTCCGGGGCGACTTTATCCGCCTCACCCGTGGCGAAGGGATCATGAACCACTCCTTCTTGGAGTACCGTCCTTTCTGTGGCGATCTGGAAATGCGCCGCAACGGTGTGCTGATTGCCTTTGAAGAGGGGACAGCGACTTTCTACGCCCTCAAGAACGCCGAAGATCGCGATGCTTTCTTCATTGAACCGGGCACCAAGGTCTATAAGGGCATGATTGTTGGCGAGCATAACCGGCCCCAAGATTTGGAGCTGAACGTTTGCAAAACCAAGGCACTGACCAACCACCGCTCGGCTACAGGCGATGAACTGGTACAGCTGCAAACGCCAATTCAAATGACCTTGGAACGGGCGCTGGAGTACATCGGTTCCGATGAACTGCTGGAAGTGACGCCCGAGTCGATCCGTCTGCGGAAGCTACTGGCGAAGAAACTCGCTAAGCGTTAGGGCCTCATCCCCTCTAGATTGACTTGTAAGGGAGCTAGTCGCCGATTATTGTCGGAACTGGCTCCTTTTTTTGGGTCTGGAACCTCATGGCGGCTATTATCCTCGCTGCAATAACTGCGATCGCGGCGATCGTGCTCTATTTCGTGCGCCGTCATTACCGGTTCAAGCTGCAGAGCCTGCTATTGGCCCAGCCCGCGACCAGTCTGCAGCTCAAGGAAATTGCTGAGCATGTAGCTGGTGAAATTGGAGGAGGAAATCTGCGCCAGTACGTCAAAATGTGGGGCGCGATCGAGGTAGAGCAGCCCTTAGTTTCTGAATTAAAACAAGAGTCCTGCGTCTACTACTGCTCCACTGTCAGCCGCGAATATGAAGAGCGCGTTCGCAAGGAGGATAGTGAGGGCAAGGTGACTTGGACGACGGAACGCCGCTCGGAAACGATCAGCCAGAACCGTCGCAGCACGCCTTTTTACCTGCGCGATCAGCATGGACGGGTGCGGGTTGAGCCGGAGTCGGCTGCGATCGCAACGATTCCTGTCTTAGATGAGTTTCGCCCAGACAGCTCGGCTAGCAGCTTAATTTTTGGGGCCTTCTCCCTCAGCCTGTCGACCACCGCTGGTTTGGGTAAAACCTTGGGCTATCGCTACCGTGAGGAGATTTTGCCCTGCGATCGCTCGGTGCTTGTTGTCGGTGCTGCCAGTGATGAAACGGGTGAATTGACCCTCGGACCGAGCAGCGAAGCGCGGCAGCAGTTTTTCATTGCGCTGAAGCCTGAGACGGCTTTATTACAAGAGGTCAAACAAACCATCCAATGGCTGACGATTGGGGCGATCGCGAGTGTTGTTGTGACGGTGGTCGCTGCGATCGCGGCGCTGCTCTAGTCACTCGAATTGCAACAGCCTTGGGATCAGGGGATCAGTCTGGCTCTGGCGGTTTGAGACTGTCACGTTCCTCAATCCTATTGCTTGGCAAACGCTAAGCTGGCAGTCCCTGATCTTTGGGAATCAGCGGTGAGAATGGTGGCACAGCTCTCGTGGGTTGGCGGATGGAAACGAGCGACAAACAGCGCTGGCTGTTAGAGAACACTTTGTTTAATGGCCTGTCGGAGCGGGCAATCGCCGCGATCGCCACAGGACTCTCGGAAGTTACGGTTCCCAGCGGTCAGGTTCTGTCTGATCTCGACTCGTTACCGAATGCGCTCTTGATTTTGGTTCACGGTGAACTCGATCGCCAGCAACCCATGACAGGCCAGTGCGATCGCCTGTTGCCCGGTAGCGTACTCAACCTGCGGGAAATCCTGCTCCAGCAACCAGTCACCCAGCAGGTCACGACAGCAACAGATGTCCTTGTCTGGCAACTGTCGGCCGAGCAACTGCAAGCGATCGCCACAGAGCTGAATGAACTTGATCGCTACCTCTCCGCACAATTGGCAGCAGAGCTAGATGCGGTCACCGCTCAACTGCGTTTTGAACAGGCACGGTTGCGGGAGTTGCAGCCCTACGTTATCCCCAAAACTAAGCGGGGGATTGTCGGTAGTAGTCGCTATGCCCAACGGCTACGACAGGAAATTCGCCAAGCCTCGATCCGCAACGATCGTCAGCCGGTATTGATTTTTGGCGAGCCAGGTCTGGGTAAAGACAACATTGCTGCCTTGATCCACTTCGGTTCGCGGGATCGACGTGAGCCCCTGATCAAAATCAACTGCAATACGCTGCAGCCCAATGGTGCGGAGCTATTTGGCCGTATTAATGAGCGACGGGGACTGCTCGATTGGGTGGGCAAGGGCACAGTGCTGCTCAACAACGTCCAAGACTTACCAACTGATTTGCGATCGCGGGTGATTGAGCTCCTCGCCACTGGCTACTATCGCCCGCTACCAACCCTGCAAGTACCGGAGCCAGAGCCCCAAGCGTGCCTAGCGCGCCTGATTTTGGTGGCGGAAACTAACCCTACTGACTTGGCACGGCACTGCGTTCAAACCATCAAGGTGCCGCCTCTGCGGATCCGGAAAGCCGATATCGTCGCCAGCGTCAAATACTTCCTCAGTCGCTTTTGCCAAACGCGACGCCAGCCTCGCCCGAAGCTAACGCCGGAAGCCGAACGCCAGCTGCAGAACTACGACTATCCCGGCAATATTACTGAGCTGGAAAGTCTGGTGGAGCGGGCTTTAGTACAAAGCGGACAGGCTGCCGTGCTGACCGAAGATGTCTTTTGGTTTGCCTCCACGAAAGGCGATCGCTTCCGCTGGAACCTGCTCAATGCCTATCCTCGCCTGCGGCAACTGCTACGCAGCGACTGGTGGCCAACGCGGATCAACTACGGCCTGATTCTCGGGGTGTATACGGCTGTGGTTGCCCTGCTGTTTTGGGGTCCGCAAACCCGCGCTGAGAACGTGGGGTTAACCCTGTTTTGGGCAGGCTGGTGGCCTCTGATTTTGCTGGCGTTTCCCTTTGTGGGGCGGCTTTGGTGTGCCTATTGCCCCTTCATGATCTACGGCGAACTGGTGCAGTGGGTTTCCCTGAAGCTCTGGCCGCGATCGCTCTTGCCCTGGCCACGGGCGGCAGCAGAGCGCTGGGGTGGCTGGTTCCTGTTTGGCCTCTTCGCCCTGATTTTGCTCTGGGAGGAGCTCTGGCACCTCGAAGACGTTGCTTGGCTGTCGGCCTGTCTCTTGCTGCTGATTACCGCTGGGGCTGTTACTTTTTCGCTGCTATTCGAGCGACGTTTTTGGTGTCGCTATCTCTGCCCGATCGGTGGTATGAATGGCCTCTTCGCCAAATTGGCGGTAATTGAACTGCGGGCCAAACGCGGTGTCTGCTCTGCCACCTGCAACACCTATCAATGCTACAAAGGTGGCCCTGCAAAAGGGGAAGGCCAAGAGACCATGGGTTGCCCGGTCTATTCCCATCCGGCTCAGTTGGTGGATAACCGCAACTGCGTTCTCTGCATGACCTGTCTCAAGGCCTGCCCCCATCGCTCGGTTGAGCTGAATCTCCGGCCACCGGCGATCGAACTATGGACCACCCATGTCGCGACACGATCGGAAGCTGCTCTGCTCTTCCTCTTGTTGGGTGCAGTGTTTCTGCATCATCTGCCCCAGATTGCTCAGGTTTTAGGTTTAGGCGATCGCTGGCTCACTTCCTTGGGACTGCATGCCATTTTGGCGACGGCTGTCCTGGGTACGCCGGGGTTACTGGCCTTTTTCAGCGATCGCATTTTGCACGCTTGGCAACCCCGCCTCAAATCCTTTACCGAACTGGCCTATGGCTATCTGCCGCTGGTGTTGGCGGCGAGCCTCGCTCACTACCTTTGGATGGGGTTAACAGAACTGGGACAAGTCCTACCACGCACGGCCCTTAGCTTTGGCTGGTCACCCACCAATCTCCTGCAATACAGTGCTGACCCTGCCGTGATTGCCTTCTTGCAGGCGAGCAGCTTGATCTTAGGGCTCGTCACCACCTTATTGGTCACTCAAAAAATCGCCCGCCAGCCCTGGCGATCGCTGCTGCCCCAACATAGTCTGGCCGTGGGGTTCACCAGCCTGCTCTGGCAGTTGATTGTCTAGGTCCATCGCTATTAAGCGACTGATGTATGGGTCTACCGTGAATAGCGACCGGCGTCCTTAGCGTTGCTTAGGTACTGCTGTCGATGCTGGGGCTTGTTTAGAGGCGGGTCGCCAAAACCAATAGGCTGCCAGCATCAGCGTGAAATTACCGACTAGGGTAGTGCTGGCTTGCAGGGTTACGAGCCATTCCAGTTTGGGCGTGTTGTCGTAGTAGTGCCACGTGCAAGCACAGAGAGCGCTAATCAGGGCTGGAAGCATGGCGACGGCCAGTCCAAACCAACGGCGATCGCCCTGTTCCCCCAGTCGCCAGAGGTAGAGGATGGCCAGTAGCCATTCCAGCACGCTGGAGATGTGGATGACCCAAGTGGGGAGAGATAAGGCGTGCATGGACCCAGCACTGAAGGCTCTCCAGTATTGTAGGAGGGCAAAAAGGGCGAGGACAGCATGCGGGCGTTGCTCTGTGGCTATTACGGAGAGGGCAATGGGGGAGATGAGGCGCTGTTGGCAGCGCTGTTGCAACTCTTGCCGCCGACAGTGGAACCGCTGGTGCTGTCGGGGAATCCTGCGGCAACTCGCACTTGCTACGGCGTAGAAGCTTGCGATCGCCGATCGGGGGCTGCGGTTTGGCAGGCACTGCGACGCAGTGATCTATTCATCTTTGGCGGCGGCAGCCTGATTCAAGATGTCACAAGCTGGACGAGCCCTCTCTACTACTGCGGTCTGATGGGGCTGGCACAACAGTTAGGTCTCAAAACGATCGCCTGGGCCCAGGGCATTGGGCCACTGCAGCGCAAACGAACCCGCTGGTTGGCACGCCGAACGTTTCAGCACTGCGATCGCATTACAGTGCGCGATCGCGGTTCTGCTGCCTTGCTAAAAGAGTGGGGGATTTCTGTGGCGATTGCCCCGGATCCCGTTTGGGCTTTAGAGCCGCTGCCTTTAGATCAGCCGCTGTCGAACCAAGAGGCGATCGCGGTTTGTCTGCGGCCCCACCCTGAGTTGACGCCTGAGCGCAGCGATCGCTTGAAAGCTGCCCTGACAACTCTGCAATCGCAAACCCAAGCACCCATCCTGCTGATTCCCTTCCACCACCAGCAAGATCGACCACTGGCCGCGCAATGGGCAAGCGAAATTCCCCAAGCAGAAGTTTTGGACTGGCAGCATCCGCGCCAGCTCCTCAGCTACTTTCAGTCGGTGCGATTAACGATCGCCATGCGCTTCCATGGATTAGTGATGGCAGCAGCGGCTGGAAATCGTTGCTTTGGCCTCAGCTATGACCCCAAAGTGCGCCGTTTCCTGGATGCCCTTGAGCAACCCGGCTGGGATTTGCCGGAGATTCCAGACTCTGCTGAGGCGATCGCGGCCGCTTGGTTAGAATCTTGGCAAGCAGAACCGATTCATGCCGCTGCGATCGCGGACCTCCGTCAGCAAGTGGATGTCCATCGCCAGGCTTTAGTTTTTTGATGTGGGTCGCTTGACCATTTCAGCTTGACTCTCGTCAGGATTAACGCCACAGAGCAATATTAATCTTCCAGGGCAACCATCACATCGCTGGATTTGATCATGGTGTAGGCCTCCTGATCGACTTGTAGTTGTAGCCCTTCGACAGAAGCCCGAGTGATGACAGAAACGACTGTGACGTTTGGTGCAATTTCTAACAAAACTTCTGCATTCACCTGACCCATCTGAATCTGGCGAATGACAGCAGTAAAGACGTTGCGAGCGCTGACCCGCATCGGTCGAGGTCCGTCTTGACTGACTGGTTGATGATGGGAGGCTGGTGACGTCGGTGCAGAATTGGAAGGCGTTGAAGCTGATGGCAGCGATCGCACGAGTTCACGCAAAACATCGGTTTTAGATCGTTGAGTCTGTTCGCAATAGTTCTCTAAAAGTTGTTGCTCAGCACTGGGTAGCTGAAAGGTAATCCAGCCCTGATCTTTGCGCGGCATCCTGAATACCAATAGAGTTGGTAAGATCTTGACATAGGGTTAGTAGCTCTTCCATGATTGAGTAATTAGTGAAGAAAAATCGTCAACCCAATGGGTGCTCAGCGCTGGCGATATGGTCTGCTTGCGGGACTTGTAGCGATCGCCTGCACCATTGGATTTCCACCCTTTTTGTCCCTCCTTGCCCCTCAGTTATCTCCGCCTGCGAAGGGGTCGGAACTCCTTGTGGCGGCAGCGGCTAGTTTGCAAAATCCCTTGCAGGAGATTACGACACTCGAGTCTGTCGATGCTCCCAAAATGACAGTTCGCTACACCTTTGCAGCCTCTGGAGCACTACAGCGACAGATTGAACAAGGCGCACCGATTGATGTCTTTATTTCTGCTGCCCAAAAGCCTATGCAGCTTCTGCAAAAACAAGGCTTAGTTTTACCAGAGACTCAAACAGAACTGCTCACGAATCAACTGGTTTTAATTGTTCCTAAGATTGCCGATAGCAATATCACGTCTTTTCAAGACCTCTTAAAACCGACTATTCAGCGCCTTGCGATTGGCGAGCCTCGGAGTGTTCCTGCTGGCCAGTATGCGATTGAAGTCTTGCAAAACCTTGGCATTCTTGATCAACTGCAGTCCAAGCTTGTACTCAGCAATAATGTCAAAGCAGTGTTGACAGCCGTTGAGACCGGTAACGTTGATGCTGGGATTGTTTATCTCACGGATGCACAAGGCTCTAATCAAGTCATTGTGACTTGCACGGCAGACCCAGAGCTACACTCGCATATCATTTACCCTGTTGCAGTCCTTCGATCGAGTCAATCCATTCCTCAAGCCAAGCAATACCTCAAATTCCTCAAGGGTGAGCTTGCGCAGGCAGTTTTTAAACGCTACGGATTTGGAGTCCCAGCTGCTTGACTGAGGTATTGAGCCTTCTGACCCCCCTGTGGGTTTCCCTCAAAGTCGCTCTCTCATCAACCCTAGTTGTGTTGGGAGTTGGGACCTTAGCGGGCTATCAGATGAGTCGCTATCGAGGGCGATCGCGATCGCTGATTGAGGGTTGTTTAATTGCACCGCTGATTATGCCGCCAACGGTCGTCGGCTTTATTCTATTGATGGTGTTGGGAAAGAGTAGTGTGATCGGGCAGTTTCTTGCTCGTTATGATTTGCAAATTATTTTCACGACTACCGGAGCTGCGATCGCAGCTAGTATTGTTGCTTTCCCATTAATGTATCGAGCGGCTCTGGGAGCATTTGAGCAAATTGATGCCCTCCTTCTCGATGCGGCTCGCTTGGATGGAGCTTCAGAGGTAGAAGTGTTTTTCTGTATTGCCCTGCCTTCAGCCTGGCCTGGCATCCTAGCAGGAACAGTGCTGACCTTTGCACGGGCCTTGGGTGAATTTGGAGCAACGCTGATGGTTGCTGGGAATATCCCCGGTCAAACACAAACGATGCCGATGGCCATCTACTTTGCAGTGGAAGCGGGTCAAACTCAAGAAGCTTGGTTTTGGACAGTGATCATTTTGGGTACGGCCTATTGCGGCATTGTTGCTGTCAATGCTTGGCAAGCCTTACGCTAGAACCGTATTCCTGCAGTCACGATCTGGCGGGATTGAATCACAGGCGATCGCCCTAATGCCCAGCGCTGTTCTCGACCTGAAATTTAAGATTTGGCGGCAGGCATCTGCGCAAGCTACAGGTCAGTTCAAAACCTATGCGTTGCAGCAAGCCTCCGCCGATCTATCTCTGCTGGAGGCTCTCGACTCTTTGAATGAGCAGCTAATTACTCAAGGGGAAGACCCGATCGCTTTCGACCACGATTGTCGAGAGGGAATTTGTGGGTCCTGTGGATTTTTGGTGAATGGGCAAGCCCATGGGCCACTAGCCGGTACCAGTGTTTGTCAACTCTATCTGCGTCACTTCCAGTCTGGCGATTGTCTGACGCTAGAACCTTGGCGGGCTCAGGCGTTCCCCTTGGTTAAAGACTTAGTTGTCGATCGTAGTGCTCTCGATCGCATCATCCAAGCAGGAGGATACTGCTCGGTCAACACGGGGAATGCACCTGAGGCCAACGCAATTTTGATTAGTCAGGCGGAGGCTGCTCAAGCCTTTGATGCCGCCGTTTGTATTGGTTGTGGAGCTTGTGTCGCTGCCTGTAAAAATGCTTCTGCCAGCTTGTTTACTGCAGCTAAACTGGCGCACTTATCGCTGCTCCCCCAAGGGCAACCCGAGCGATCGCAGCGCGTCTTAAACCTCGTTACCCAGATGGAAGCAGAGGGCTTTGGCAGTTGCAGCAGCCTCTTGGAATGTCAGGCCGTTTGTCCCAAGGAAATCTCCGCCGACTGGATCAGCCGTATGCAACGTCAATACTGGCAAGCCCTCTGGCAGCAACGTTAAGACTGGATCAGTAAATCCTAGGATTCAGTTGTTCTAGAGACTCGAGTACATTAATTAGCGCTATGAAGTTGTCGCCCGAGCTATAGCTGCGCTAGGCTTGCAGCAACTTTTGATGCTTTCACATGGATCTACTATCAAATTTGCGGCGATCTTCGATTGTCTTGAACCGATTTTATGTGAAGTCATTAAGTCAGTCAGATTTGACTGCTTACGAGTATCGGTGCATTTTTAAAAAGACTCCAGAGCTAGGAGATGAGAAACGTTTACTGGCTAGCATTTGCTATAAGTTAGGTGCAATCGCCGTCAGGATCGGCAGCAATATTATCACCAAAGAAGCCGTTAGACCCGAAAAATTACAGGGGCATGATTGGCAACTTGTACAAATGGGAACTAAACAGCTCGATTGCCGTAATGACGCTCATCGATGTGCTTTGGAAACCTTTGAGCGGAAATTTTTAGAAAGAGACTTGTCTGCTAGTTCTCAAACAGAGGTCCGAAAAGCAGCTGAAGGGGGATTGATTTGGTGGGTAGTAGGAGCCAAAGGTATTGAAAAAAGTGGCAACGGTTGGGAAGTTCATCGCGGTCGAAGAATTGATGTCAGTCTAGATGCCGAAGGGAATCTCTATCTAGAAATTGATATCCATCATCGCTTCTATACTCCTTGGACGGTTCATCAATGGCTAGAACAATATCCAGAGATACCTCTCAGCTATGTTCGCAATAACTATCTTGATGAAAGGCATGGGTTTATCAATTGGCAATATGGCAGGTTCACTCAAGAGAGGCCGCAAGATATTTTATTAGATTGTTTAGGAATGAGTTTGGCAGAATATCATCTTAATAAAGGCGCCACAGAAGAGGAAGTACAGCAGTCTTATGTAGTCTATGTCAAACCTATTAGCTGGCGAAAAGGTAAGCTAACAGCCCATCTCTCACGCAGGCTATCGCCCAGTCTGACCATGGAGATGCTCGCCAAAGTGGCAGAAGACAGCACTGTATGCGATCGCGAAAAACGTGAAATCAGAGCTGTTTTTAAGAGCATCAAACAGTCTATTAACCAGCGTCTCCAGGAAGCCCAAAAGACAGCTAGTTGGATCCTCACAAAAACCTACGGGATATCGAGTCCTGCGATCGCACTCTCTTGCGATGGTTATCTGTTGCCTGCCGCTAAGTTACTAGCTGCGAATAAGCAGCCTGTCTCCAAGACTGCGGATATTCGCAATAAAGGATGTGCCAAGATTGGTGAAACCAGTTTTGGCTACCTTAATCTTTATAACAATCAACTTCAATATCCTTTGGAGGTTCATAAATGTCTACTGGAAATTGCAAACAAGAACAATCTGCAACTATCCCTCGATCAACGTCGAGTCCTAAGTGATTATCCTCAGGACGATCTCGACCAGCAAATGTTTTGGCAAACTTGGTCTAGCCAAGGAATCAAAACTGTTCTAGTCGTTATGCCTTGGGATTCCCATCACGATAAACAGAAAATTCGTATTCAAGCGATTCAGGCAGGCATTGCTACTCAATTTATGGTGCCGCTACCAAAGGCTGATAAGTATAAAGCTCTTAACGTCACTCTTGGACTATTGTGCAAAGCAGGTTGGCAGCCTATCCAACTTGAATCCGTTGATCATCCCGAAGTAGCTGATCTGATTATTGGCTTTGATACCGGCACGAATCGAGAGCTCTACTATGGAACTTCTGCCTTTGCCGTTCTTGCTGATGGACAGAGCCTAGGATGGGAACTACCTGCTGTACAGGGGGGAGAAACATTCTCAGGTCAAGCGATTTGGCAAACTGTCTCGAAGTTGATCATCAAGTTTTATCAGATTTGTCAGCGCTATCCTCAGAAGCTGTTGTTAATGCGAGATGGATTAGTCCAGGAGGGTGAATTTCAACAAACAATCGAGCTACTAAAAGAGAGAAAAATTGCTGTTGATGTTATCAGTGTTCGGAAAAGTGGAGCTGGACGTATGGGGCAAGAAATCTATGAAAATGGTCAGCTTGTCTACCGAGATGCAGCCATCGGTAGTGTAATCTTACAGCCAGCCGAACGCTCATTCATCATGGTGACGAGTCAACCTGTGAGTAAAACGATTGGAAGTATTCGACCACTACGAATCGTGCATGAATATGGCAGTACGGATCTAGAGCTTTTGGCTCTGCAAACCTATCATCTGACCCAGCTTCATCCAGCGAGTGGTTTCCGCTCTTGCCGCCTTCCTTGGGTGCTGCATTTAGCCGATCGGAGTAGTAAAGAGTTTCAGCGAATTGGACAAATTAGTGTTTTGCAAAATATCAGTCGCGATAAGTTAATTGCGGTCTAAGCGTGATGGCTCAGTACTCGCCCGAGCCACGGCTGGATGCAATTTATGGGTACAGCCTCTAGGATGGCGTCAACGCAGAGGGCGAAGCCGATGGAGATGCCCCGCATCAGTCGCGATACAGCCCGCATGTTGGTCAATTACCTGACCTATCAAGCGGTCTGTGTGATTCGGGATCAATTGGCTGAGACGAATCCGGCCGGTGCATACCGGCTGCAGGTTTTCTCGGCTGAGTTCTCCTTTCAGGATGGAGAAGCTTACCTAGCAGCTCTACTCAACCACGATCGCGAATTGGGCCTGCGGGTGATGACAGTACGGGAACATTTGGCCGAGCATATTCTCGACTACCTGCCGGAGATGACGATCGCTCAGATCCAGGAGGCGAATATTAATCATCGCCGTGCTTTGCTTGAACGGCTGACGGGTCTTGGGGCAGAGCCTAGCTTGCCGGAGACCGAGGTGAGCGATCGCCCCAGTGACTCAGCCACTCCTGATGATGCTTCTAATGCCTCCCATGCGGATTGAAATTGTTCAACACGTTGATTTTGAAGGGCCTGCCGCGATCGCCCCGTGGCTTGTAGAACGGGGTCATCAACTCTCGACAACGCTGCTCTCGGCCGGAGATCCATTGCCGGATTGGCGCGATCGTGAAGCGGCGATCATCATGGGTGGGCCGATGAGTGTCGATGAGAATGAGGACTATCCTTGGCTGCTGACGGAAAAGCAGTGGCTGCAAACGGCGATCGCTGCCGATAAAAAGCTTGTTGGCATTTGCTTGGGGGCGCAACTGCTCGCGCAAGCCCTTGGAGCAACGGTCGCACCGGGGCCAGAGCCAGAAATTGGTTGGTTCCCGATTCAGTTCAGCGCGGCGGCGCAGGCGATCGCGGGCATTCCGGCGGAACTGATTGCCTTTCATTGGCATGGGGACCAGTTTTCCCTGCCACCGGCAGCAATCTCCCTCGCCCAAAGTGCTGTCTGTCCTCAACAGGGTTTTCTCTGGGGCGATCGTATTTTGGGGTTGCAGTGCCATCTGGAAATGACTCCTGCAGCGATCGCCACGCTCACCAAAGCGGCGGCAGCGGATCTGCGCCCTGCTCGTTTCATCCAGTCCCCTCAGACCATGCTGGCCGGTTGTGATCGCTGTTCCAGTAACCATGCCGTGCTATTTGCACTGCTGACTAATTTGGGATTCTGATCCTCCCTGACGGCATTGACCTATTCGGCGGTAGTAGACCCATACTTCTTGTCTTGAGCAAGGTGGAGCGATCGCGGCAAGAATGTTCTGTCTCAATCAACGATGCCTTGATGACAGCGATCGCCCTGCCTCGGCGTAGCGCGTTGGTATCCAGACACCAGGAAGATTTTTGTGGCATTGCGGATCTGAAATCACTCAGCCCTTGGGGCAATCAGAAATTTGAGCCAGAGTTTTTGCCAAAATTTTTCACTGCACAGCTGTAGATGGTAGGTCAGTAGAACTCGTATCAAGGGTAACGGTTCTTATTGGTTGACTTTAATACTTTAAAATTCTGACTCACCTCTCACAAGCCAGTGCTCTTACTCAACTCTTTTTTGAAGAACTGGATGGCAGTTGTTTGTATCCTAAGCACAGCGGCTTGCACCTCAAATCAATCAGGCAAACTCTTTGAATCTGTTCAACCTGCGAGAGGCTCAGGAAACAGTCAGCAGACAATTGTAATTGACGTCGAAAACAAGTATAAAATTGCTCGCCAACAAGGTGATCTAGAACAGATCTGTAAACGAGCTCAGCTTACTGCAAGCACTTATTTTTATATACAAGGTTATGACTCTACTACCCATCAGTTTTGGAAGTCAATTGAGAGTCGAGACTGTAAAGCATTTCAAGCAGAGGAATCTCGTATGCTCAAAGAAGAGGCTATTCAAATGATTAGTCCTTTCCGGAGTGTGATGAATCAAACGATTGATTAAGAGAGTTAAGATAAATTGAACAGAGCTAATGACTTATATCAACACTTGCTGAATGGGTGGTCGAGAACCTCTCTAAGCAAGGAAACTTACATAGCAACAGTTATACCTCTGCTTGTGAAATTTACTCTGTGGCTGTAATCATTGTGATGCTAAGACCTACCTAGCTTGGAGACCTGAAGAGACTGTATAAGCCATAAATGAGCTGGCTTGATACTGACCGGTTCAAAGTCAATGCAGCAGATAGCTTCTTCAGAGAATGCTTGGCAAGGGCGAACAGTGCACTTAAGCCTGTGGTCGCCGGTGGAAAAGGCACATCGGTTACAGGGAACTTGATGCAATCGTTTTAGCTGTGCTGCTCCATCCTGTAAGGCACATAAAACAGATAAGAAAAAGAGTGTTAGAACTAGCCAAATGCAAATGGGGCAAACTGAGTTAATGATGATTTGATTCATGATCGTAAGAAGATGTAACCAGGCTTAATGTAAAGCTCTAAGCAAAAACTGCTAGCTGATTCCAGAATTTAGTAATTTGTTGGCTAACTTGCTCGGGATATATGCAGTGGAAGAAATGGCGTCCGCTTAGACAAATCCACATCCGAGAAAGAGCATGATACAAATGTTGTCGCCAAGCTTTAATTTGCTCTTGGCTGATAATGATGTCATCTGCACTCCCACAGACAAGAAGCGGGACTTTGACAGCAATGGGTGGGAAACTTGCTGAATTTAGAAGACTATGTAGCGACAGTGACTCGTAGAGATCTTGTTTTAAAGCATGGGTTACTGTTGGGCTCGTCTTTCTACACCCTAGTAGCCGATCGCTGATTTTTTGTAAGAGGATCTGCTGATCTTCAAGTCTATCTCGGCGCTGGTTATAGTAATAAGATTGCCAATTAACTGCTGGGTCAACACCAACTGAAAGAATGGTGAGCGATCGCACATGTTCAGGATAATGATGGGCGTAGAGCAAACCTAATAGTCCCCCTGTCCCATGACCAAGGAGGTGGAGCGGACGATCGTAACTTTTTAGATAATCATGTAGTAATACTAAGGCTGTATCCAGAGAAGCCGCTTCATCAGGATCTTGAAGGTACTCCCAATGAGCGATCGCAGTAGATTGAGCAAGTGTTTGTAACAGTGGACGATCAAACATTTGTAGTGCGGGACTGACACTGATCCAAACAGCATCAATAGACGACAGCATTGGGAATACCTATCTAGGCAATGAGAATCAGAGAATGAGCTGTGTTAGACCATGGAATACTCTGTGCAACACAACTCGCTCAACCAAGATTAAAGACCGAACTCTGACTTTAGCTGGCTGACCCAAGTCTTAATTCGATTCTTTGTGAGATCAGGTTGATTGTCTTCATCAATTGCTAAACCAACAAACTGATTATTGCGTACAGCTTTTGACTCATTGAAGTCATAGCCTTCAATAGGCCAATAGCCAACTGTTTGACTACCTAAAGAGCTAATTTTTTCTTCTAGAATGCCCATAGCATCCTGAAAGTTATCGGAATAGCCTACTTGATCACCCGCTCCAAAGTAGGCAACTTTCTTCCCTTGAAAGTTGACTGAGTCTAAATCATCATAGATTCCTTCCCAGTCACTTTGCAGTTCACCAACATTCCAAGTAGGACAACCGATAATTAAATAATCATAGGC